>JBDSZO010000154.1:0-3032 GCA_039925105.1 Terrimesophilobacter sp.
AGTTGGTGGACCATGCCGGCGAAGGCCTCCGGAACCTGCTCAGACACGCGCTCAAGCCAACTGGGAGTGTCGATCGCATCCATGCTGGCAGCAATACCATCCCGAACGACGGCGAGAGTGGTGTTGGTGAAGCGAACCTGGCTCACCCGCTCAACGTAATCCGCTCCGACGGCGCCCGGATACTGCAGGATAGCCATGAGTGCGTCCCGCTCAATCCTGGTGACCGGATCCGTTGGCAGGTCCATCATCGAGGGACCTCGCGGCGTCTCGCCCTGAACCGCTGCCGTTTCGGGCTCTGACGATGGTCGGCCTCCGCCCTGCCTCGCAGCCGCCCCGTTGACCGCGCGCGTGACATCCAACGGGTCAACGCCAAGCCAGCCAGCCAGATTGCGAATGTAACCGCCATGCAATGCCCGGTCGCGGATGCCCGCAACGACGGGGGCTGCCGCGCGCAGCGCCGAAACACGTCCCTCAACCGTCTCAAGATCGAAACCGGTCAGAACACGCTTGATCATGAACTCGAACATGGGTTTTCGGTCATCGACGAGCCTCTGAACCGCGTCATCCCCGTGTTGCAGGCGCAAATCGCACGGGTCAAGGCCACTACCGGCAACCGCGACGAAAGTTTGCGCCGCGAAGCGTTGCTCCTCCGCGAAAGCGCGACTTGCCGCCTTCTGGCCCGCCTCATCCGGATCGAAAGTGAAGATGACCTCGCCGAGCCCGCGAGAGTCTGCGTTGTCGAAGTCGCCGAGCACGCGTCGGATCACTTTGATGTGGTCAACACCGAACGCGGTGCCGCAGGTCGCGACGGCCGTTGTCACGCCGGCAAGGTGGCAGGCCATGACATCCGTGTAGCCCTCGACAACAACAACCCGCCTGTTGCGGGAGATGTCGCGCTTGGCCAGATCAAGCCCGTACAGCACCTGCGACTTATGATAAACGCTGGTTTCGGGGGTGTTCAGGTACTTCGGCCCGTTGTCGTCCTCAAACAGTTTGCGGGCGCCAAAGCCGAGCGTCTGCCCTGTAGTGTCGCGGATGGGCCAGACCAACCGTCCGCGAAATCGGTCGTAGCTGCCCCGGTCGCCTTGACCGGTAAGGCCTGACGCAAGAAGCTCCTCCTCCGTGAAGCCAAGAGTTTTGAGGTGCTTGCTCATGGCGTCATAGCTCTTCGGGGCGAATCCGACTCCGAACCGTTTCGCAGCGACCGGATCGAAACTACGCTCCCCCAGGAATTTTCGTCCCGGTTCAGCCTGCGGTGTGCCAAGTTGCGCGATAAAGTATTCCTCCGCCGCAGCGTTCGCCGCGAGCAGCCGCGCCCTATTGCCGTGATCGCTGCTTGCCGAACCGCCGTCCTCATAGTGCAGTTCGATGCCGGCGCGGGCAGCCATCCGCTCGACCGCCTCAGAGAAAGTGACGTGATCCATGCGCTGGAGGAACGTGAACACGTCGCCGTCCTCACCGCAACCGAAGCAGTGGTAGCGGCCCACCTGTGGACGAACGTGAAAGCTGGGGCTCCGCTCGTCATGGAACGGGCACAACCCTTTCAGCGACCCCACACCGGCACCCTTGAGCGTGACGTAGTCGCCAACAATGTCGGCAATGTTGATCCTCGAACGCACCTCGTCGATGTCGTTACGTTGGATCAAGGCCATGGCTTGATTCTAGAGAACGGCCAAGACCCGCGCTGCGGGCCCAGAATGCGGGTCAGCATGCAGGCTCAGGGTGCAGCCTCAAACCGGGCGTGCCACGCAAAAGCCGACTGGTCGGTGAGGCTCGCCACCTGGTCGACAACGGCGCGCTTGCGCACCGCATCGGAGTCCGCTGCCTTCCAGTCGGCGGCAAAACCGGCATCCAGCGCGTCCGCACCCCGATCCAACAAGACGGTTGCAAGCTCCGTGATCGTGTCACGTTGGCGAGCGTAAATGGGTTTGCGTGAATTTGTGGACATCACGTTAGCCGCGACGATCCCCTTCAGCACTGCGATCTCAGCACGGATCTCACGCGGAACCACAATGTCGGCGCGGAACCGGCTCAGGTTCTCGCCATCGTGCTCAGCCAGTGTCGCCTGGGTGGCAGCGCGGGCGAATCGCCCAATCAGCTGACTGGTGAGGTTCTTCAACCGACCCTGCGCCTGGCGCGTCCCGTCGTAATCATCGATCCAGGAATCCAGCGAGTCCAGCCGGTCGAATGCGGCGATCAGTTCGTCATGGCCAATCTCGCCGCCAATCCACGCGAACATCGAATTCACCAGTTCCTCGTGGTCGACCCGCGCACCAAGCGCCTCAACGTTGACGTAGTCGCCAACTATCGCGTCCTCGAAGTCGTGCACCGAGTATGCGATGTCGTCAGAGAGATCCATGACCTGAGCTTCAATGCACAAGCGACGTTCCGGGGCGCCATCACGCAGCCAGTCAAACGCAGCAGTGTCGTCAAGGTAGAAGCCGAACTTCGCGCGGCCACTCGGGTCGCCGACGGCGCTCGTCGCCGGCCACGGGTACTTACAACTGGCATCGAGGCTCGCCCTGGTGAGGTTCAGACCGTAGGACCGGCCGTCAGAGCCGAACACCTTCGGCTCCATCCGAGTGAGCACGCGCAGGGTCTGCGCGTTGCCCTCAAAGCCTCCGATATCCGAGCACCAGGCGTTCAGTGCCCGCTCCCCGTTGTGCCCAAACGGCGGATGCCCAAGATCGTGGGCGAGACAAGCCGTGTCGACAACATCAGGATCCAGACCAAGACTCGTGCCAAGCTCGCGGCCGACCTGGGCGACCTCAAGAGAATGGGTGAGCCGGTTCCTGGCGTTGTCAACGCCCGCGGTCGGGGACAGCACCTGGGTTTTCGCGGCAAGCCTGCGTAGAGCGCTCGAGTGCAACACCCGCGCGCGGTCCCTGGCAAAATCGCTTCTGCGACTGGAGTGCTCCTCCGGCAGCCAGCGGGCGGCATCGTGCTGTGAATAGCGGGCAGGCTCAACCACCGGTCGTGTCTGCCTCTCCCTCGCTGAGCTCACCGCGGTCTCCTGCACCGATCTCACGACT
>JBDSZO010000155.1:0-3741 GCA_039925105.1 Terrimesophilobacter sp.
GCAGGCTCTCGATCTGGTCGAGTAGGGCGGCCGGGATAATGGCTCCTACAGGCTTCCGGTGGGAGCCGAAAATCACGGGGGTAAAGTCAAGACCCAGCCGAGCGATCTCCTCGCCAATACCTGGCAGTGCACTGCGGGCTTCGGAGCTGGTCAAAATCTGGGGAACTGGCATGCACCAAGGGTACCAGAAAAGCGTACGTATTTACGATCGTATTCGCGCTCAAAAATTATGACTGGGGCACAACATGCGTTTCGCATGCGCGTGGCCCGTCGGGCGTTTCGACGGGGTCGTTCTGAACATTCCTTGTGTGTCTGATCGAATCCGCGTGCCTCGCTCAAGGCGATCGTGCTCGCCGTGATCGCGGTTTAAGGCAGCCTCCTCTTCTGAGCGCTATAATTCTGTACATGACAACACTCTCTCTTGCGGATGCCCGCGCAAACCTCTCGAAGTTGGTCGAGTCAGCGGTGACAACTCACGAGCGATTCGAAGTGACGCGCAACGGCGACAGGGTGGCAGTTCTGTTGAGTGCGGACGATTACGACGCGCTGCTTGAGACCGTCGATATTTTGGGCCGGCCGGACGAAGTAGAGGCGATTTGTCGCGGTCTCGCTGAGCTTGTGGCGGGTGACGTGTCGTCCGCCGATGAGGTTCGAGCTGCCATGGTCGCGAGCGGCAGACTCACTGCGTGACCGCTCAGTACGAGGTTGTTTTTACTCGACGCGCCCACTGCGCGCTCGAACAGGAACTCCCTGAGAGAGTGGCAGCGGCGGCATTCAAATTCATCGTTGGCGCGCTTCGAGAGAACCCACGCCGAGTTGGCAATCCACTTCGCGAGCCGCTCGCTCCGCTCTATTCTGCTCGGCGCGGTGAGTATAGAGTTCTTTACCGGATTCTCGACGCACGCGTTGTCATCGAAGTCGTCTCGGTGGCCCACCGTCGCGACGTGTATCACCGCTGACCTGTTGCAGGTTCCCCTGAGGACGGCATGCGCCAGTCCGGAAGGCGGCACGTGGGTTCCTCCCTTTCGAGGCGCCCTGTGGGCCACCTGGATCCGGGTGCGCGAACGCTGAGTGATCCCATACCGAACGAGTCGAGCAATTTGGGAAGAGGCTCTGGCGCTACTCAGGTTGGTAACACAACAATTCGTAAATAATCCCTATAGGGCGACAGATGCTGCAGCTGGTTTCCGGTATCGAGAGAGCGTCTTTGATTGAACCTGCACGCTGATCATCGCCGACAGAGTCGTTGCTCGACAGTAAACTTCACTCATGAAGCTCCTTTTTGCGTCGGAATGGGACGTGCAAACCGACACAGTTCTGGGATCTGGTGGGTTTGGCAAGGTATGTGCCGCAACGGGGCCCGACGGTTGCGCCGCCGCAGCGAAGTTCGTTCCCAAAGAGCCGGGCGCTGCTAGAGAACTTCTCGCGGTGGACCTTCCTGAGTCAGACCATGTTGTCCCGGTAATCGATTTCGGCGAAAGTGGCAAAAACTGGGTGCTCATAATGCCGCGAGCGCAGGAGTCATTGGACGACCGCATGAAACTGACGATTGAACTTCCGGAGGCTTTGGATATTTTGGGCCAGGTTGCACAGGGCCTGGCCGATCTCGGCGGGTCGATTGTCCACAGAGATCTCAAGCCCCGAAATATCCTGCGGCTGAACGGTAAGTGGGCCATTTGCGACTTCGGTATTTCAAGATACGTCGAGGCAACAACGTCACAAGAAACTCGAAAGCTCTTTTTCACGGCTCCATATGCAGCACCCGAGCAATGGAGAAACGTCCGCGCCACACCTGCAACGGATGTGTATGCCTTAGGCATTATTGCATTCGAGTTGTGCTGTGGGAGTCGACCGTTCCCCGGCCCCTCCATGTCCGATTATCGCGAGCAGCATCTGCACGGAGCAATCCCCCCTATGGCCCTTACTTCGAGGATGTCGGGGCTGATCACGGAGTGCTTGTACAAGGATGCCAGTACGCGGCCGCCTGCTTCCAATCTTGTTGCCAGATTCAGCTCTGCGGAAGAGGAGTCGAAACAGCCCGGCGCGAGATTGCTGGCCATGGCTCAGCAAGCTGTAGTAGAAAGTCAGGCCGAGACAGCGCGACGCCAAGAGGTATCTCGCACCGAGGCAGAGACGTTGACCGAAAGAGCCGCTGTTGCGGAGTCGGCCCTCAAGTTGATCGTGGGATCACTTGTTGAAGCGATTTCGGCGCAGGCCCCGGACGCGACCGCGTCAAGCAAGAATGGCGGCACCGAAATACATTTGGGCACAGGAAACATATCAATTCAACGAGTCGTGGTGGTGTCGCACGAGCCATGGCATCGGAGCAATTTGCCGGGATTTCACGTTGTCGCATACAGCGCAATTGCTGTCACACAAAGCGCAAACGCGAGGGGATATCGCGGCAGGCAGCACTCTCTTTACTACTGCGACTTCGCGCAGGAATGGCAGTTCGCGTGGTATGAGCTCGGGTTCATGTGGCACGCATTCATGTCACCAAGTGACAGGAGCTATTTTCCGATTGCGCTTCCGCCCGGAAACGAAGCTGCGGGCGCGTTGGGCAAGACAAGCAGCCCCTTTCAATTGGCTTTGGCATTCCAAGAACTCAGAGTCGGCGAGACAGACAGTTTCAACGACAAGTGGATGGGGTATCTCGCCCAAGCGTCACTTCAAGAATTAACGGAGGCGACTGAACAACCCGAACCTGGCCAACAGATCAGGGGGCCGTCTCGTTAATGTGGCAGAGTTGATGTCGTTGACGCGGCGGAGCGCGCCCTTTACTTGAATACGCAACATAACTCGGGCCGCCCTCCGATATCTCCGCTGGCAACTGGTTTGGCTTCAAGGCGCCGCTAGCGCTGACCGGTGTCTCGCCGGGCAGTGTCTTTCCCGACGGGCCTCTTCGAGACGCGCATTGCGCTCCTCAGGGAGCGGAGTGAGGAGCGGCAGTGCCCCTCGCCACGAGCTGCTCTGCAACCGCGAGGATCGCCGCTGCCGCGGGGTCTTCTGGATCCGTGAGCACGACAGGGTCGCCGGCATCTCCGCCCAGACGGAGGGCGAGGGTGAGCGGGATAGTGGCCAGCAGCGGCACAGGCTGCTCGGGCGTTGAGAGCCGCGCCGCGACATCCGCCCCGCCGCCGGAACCGAACAGCTCTAGGGCGGTGCCGTCCGGCATGGTAAATCCGGACATGTTTTCGATCACACCGATGACCTTCTGGCCGGTTTTGCGCGCAACGATCGCGCTGCGCTCGGCGACATCCGCCGCGGCGGCCTGAGGAGTGGTGACAACGATGACTTCCGCTTGCGGAAGGAGTTGGCCGATCGTAATGGCGACGTCCCCGGTGCCTGGCGGCAGATCGAGCAGCAGGATGTCCAGTTCGTCGAAGAACACCTCCGTGAGAAACTGCTTGATCGTGCGGTGCAGCATTGGACCACGCCAGGACACCGCTGTGGCGGGCCCGGGCAGGAACATCCCGATCGAGATCACCTTCACACCGAACCCGATCGGCGGGAGCATGAGCTCTCCAACGCGGGTGGGCTTCTCCTCCGAAACACCGAGCAGCGCCGGGATGGAGAACCCGAACACGTCGGCGTCAACGATGCCCACCTTGAGACCTCGCGCGGCGAATGCGGCACCGAGGTTCGCGGTGATCGTGGACTTGCCGACTCCACCCTTACCGCTCGTGATCGCGTAGATGCGGGTGGGGGAGTCCGGCCCGAACTGCACCTCGCGCTTTCGCG
>JBDSZO010000156.1:0-1745 GCA_039925105.1 Terrimesophilobacter sp.
ACTCACCGCAGAACGGTTCTATACCGATGACGGCATACGGTGGTTTCGCACCGGTGACACCGGGGAACTTGTGGACGGAGTTTTGCGCGTCACGGGCAGAATCGACGACGCTATCATCTCCGGTGGAGTCAAGGTTTCGCTGGCCGCCGTCGAACGTGTCGTGCGCACACTTCCCGACCTGTCGGATGCGGTAGTGATTCCCGCGGCCGACGAACGATGGGGTGAAGTACCGGTCGTCGTCGCGACGACGGCAATCGATCTCGAGGTGCTGCGCAAGCACGTCGCGGACCAGCTCGGCCCTGCCGCGCGACCGTCAAGGGTTGTCGTAGTCGACCAGATCCCCACCCTCGCCAGCGGCAAGCCGAACCGACAAGCGCTCGCCGGTCGATAGGATCGGGGCGTGGCAGGGAAAAATAGACCAAAGCAGCAGCGCCTCGACCCGGCAAAAACTCCGGTGAAAGGTGCGGTGCGCGAGCCGGTGAAACAGTCCGACACGCGACGCGTTGCCGAAACGCCGACCTTCGACAAGAAACCGAGTCCGGCCAAACGTAAAAATAGGGGAGGGCGGCCCGGCGGGCGCTCACCGGTGCCGGTCATTCGAAAGGCGAGCGCTGCCGACTGGATCTCGGGTGCACGCATCCGAACCCTTCCACTGGCGATTTCGCCGGTCGCTATCGGGACCGCTGCCGCGTATGCGGCAACCGCGTTCGAGGGTTGGCACTGGGTTCGCGCATTGCTCTGCCTCGCCGTTGCGCTGGGACTGCAGATCGGCGTGAACTTCGCCAACGATTATTCCGATGGTGTTCGCGGCACCGACACTCACCGGGTCGGGCCGTCGCGCCTGGTCGGATCCGGGGCCGCGAAGCCTCGCACCGTTCTCGCGGTCGCACTGGTTTTCTTCGCACTCTCGGCCGCCGCCGGAGTGGTTCTTGTTGTACTCAGCGATCAGTACTGGTTGCTCGCGGTCGGGGTGGCCTGCATTCTGGCGGCCTGGTTTTATACCGGTGGTAAGCATCCGTATGGCTATTACGGTCTCGGCGAACTGTTCGTGTTTGTCTTCTTTGGCATTGTGGCGACCGCAGGTACCACGTTCGTTCAGGTCGGACTTGTCAACACCGAAAGTTGGCTGGGCGGGGTTGCGGCCGGATTCCTCGCCTGCGCGGTTCTGATGGCCAACAACCTGCGCGACATCAACCAGGACCGCTCAGCACACAAGCGCACCCTGGCGGTGCTGGTCGGCCCGCTGATTTCGCGCGTTCTGTACACGGTGTTCCTTGGGCTACCGTTCGTGGTGTTGGTTTTCTTCGCGATCTTCTACCAGCACGGAAGCTACGTCTATTTCAGCCTGCTCTTTGCCGTGCCAGCTGCACTCATCCTGATCACCGGCATGACAGCATCCGAATTCCTGCTCGCCCTGAAGCTGACCAGCCTGACCGTACTGGTGTTCGGCATCGGGCTTGGCCTGGCTATTGCCTTCTGACTTAGCGACTTCGCGACCCTGGGGAAGGGCGACGTCCGCTTACGGGGCTCCTTCTTGGGCGGGTCAAACGCGAATATAGTTTTGCTGATTGCTGTGGTGTAATTTTAGGCGACATTTCTGTAGCGGGTTTGTTAGGATGGGCACGTGCCTCCGAAATGGGATGACTCAGCATTGAAATACGGCATCTCCAAGGCGGACGTCGTTTACGCGATTGCCCACGCTACCTTCGTAGACATCATTGAAGATCCAGGGTTCCGCGGTGGGA
>JBDSZO010000157.1:0-11117 GCA_039925105.1 Terrimesophilobacter sp.
CTGTCACGAAAGAATCTTCCGTGACAGGGAATGACTGAACCGTCCGTGAGTGTTTGACTGGTGTGACGACTTCGCCATTCGCGTGTGCATTTCCAGACCGCTATGCAAAGATGACACCCGTCCGACAGGACCGGAACACGATCCCCGACGAATTGGCGGCCAAGCTGTGATCGAATTTAGATCAGTGTCCAAACGGTATGCCGACCGGACAATAGCGGTCAATGATTTCAACCTCATCATCCCGTCGCGGAAAACGACAGTGCTCGTCGGGTCATCGGGATGCGGGAAAACCACTCTGCTTCGGATGATCAACCGCATGGTCGATCCGACCTCAGGCACCATCGAGATCGACTCTGACGACATTTCGACACTCAATCCGGTGAAGCTTCGGCGTCGAATAGGGTATGTGATGCAGAATTCTGGACTGCTCCCGCATCGCAAGGTGATCGACAATGTCGCCACCGTGCCATTGCTGGAGGGTGTGAATAAGCAGGCAGCGCACGCGCAGGCGATGACGTTGCTGGACACCGTCGGTCTTGACCGATCGTTGGCGGACCGCTACCCGAGTCAACTCTCCGGTGGACAGCAGCAGCGGGTAGGCGTCGCGCGCGGCCTGGCTATGGACCCCAACATTCTCCTCATGGACGAACCGTTCGGTGCCGTTGACCCGATCGTGAGATCAGACCTGCAGCAAGAGATGATCCGACTGAAGAAGGAACTCGCCAAGACCGTGGTATTCGTTACCCACGACATCGACGAGGCGTTCCTGCTCGGCGATCAGGTGGTCATTCTCGAGGTCGGTGCCAAGATCGCCCAAAAGGGATCTCCAGCAGAGATTTTGGCCAATCCGGCGAGCGACTTCGTTGCCGACTTCATTGGCACTGGCCGTGGTAAGCGACGCCTCAGCGTTGACAGCACGGTGAGGTCGACCGGCAACGACCTGGTATTGATCGACGGTGCTGGCAATGCCGCTGGTGTTGTCGAAGCACCGGGCGGTGTGCTGGTCAGCGCTGGCAGCGGACCAAAGTCCCGCAGCATCTCCAACAAGACTGATCAGGCTGGCGACTCCTGATGCAGTGGCTATGGGACAACCTTGATCTGGTTCTCGGACTCTCGCTCGAACACGTTCGTCTGAGTTTCTTCCCGATCATCATCAGTTTCATAGCCTGCATTCCGCTCGGGCAACTGGCCAATCGGTTTCGGGCGACCCGGTCAATCCAACTCACCCTGTTTGGGATCCTGTTCACAATCCCGTCGCTAGCGCTCTTTGTCACCCTCCCGTTGGTATTGAACACCAGGATTCTTGACCAGATCAATGTCGTTGTTGCGCTCAGCATTTATGCCATCGCGATCATGGTCCGTGGGGCAGCGGATGCGTTTGAGTCGGTGTCACCGGACGTACTCCAGTCGGCATCCGCGGTAGGCTACTCGCCGCGCTCCCGGTTCTGGAAAGTTGAGCTGCCACTGGCGGGTCCTGTCCTGCTTGCCAACCTTCGGGTGGTGTAGGTCACCACGGTGAGCTTGCTGAGCGTCGCAGCGCTCGTTGGCAACGGTGGACTCGGCTACCTGTTCATCAATGGCTACCAGCGTGACTTTCCGACCGAAATCATGATCGGAATCGTGTTCACCCTGATCATCGCGGTGGTATTTGATCAGGCTCTGGTCGCCCTGGGAGCACTCCTCATGCCGTGGGATCGGCGCTCCTTCAGGGTGCGTTCTTCTCGACAACTGGCGGGGGAGGCTGCCCGATGACGTTGCTGATTGAGGCACTGAGCTACATTTTCGACCCGGAGAACCTGATCGGCGCGAAAGGCATCCTCCCGAGGCTGGTTGATCACCTCTTCTATACCGGGATCAGTATGGCGATTGCCATGGCGATCGGGATCCCGCTTGGACTGCTGATCGGGCACACCAGAAAGGGACGCAACATCGTTGTCGCGGCGACCAGTTCGTTCCGTGCCGTCCCCACCTTCGGCTTGTTGCTGTTCATCATTCTCTTTACCGGTCTCGGCCTGTGGCCGCTCGTGGCGGTGCTCGTAATCCTGGCGGTGCCGCCCTTGCTGGCGGGTGCATATTCTGGACTCGATGCCATCAACCGCAGCACGATCGACGCCTCTCGTGCGATCGGGATGACCGAGTGGCAAATCCTGCTCAAAGTGGAGATTCCGCTCGGGCTGCCACTGATTCTCGGCGGTGTGCGATCCGCGGTGCTTCAGGTGATCGCCACCGCAACCATTGCAGGCTATGTCGGACTCACCGGCCTCGGAAGATTCATCATCGAAGGCCTGGCGTTGCGGAACTACACGCTTGCGCTCGTTGGCGCAATCCTGGTCGCCGTGCTCGCTATCGCCGTCGATGGGCTGCTGGCTTTGATCCAAAAACTTGTTGTACCGCGCGGGGTGTCGCGCGGGATGACACGAATCACCATTTCCAGGCCGAAGAGGCGGGCTCGCCTCGTCCCCTCGGTTGCGACACCCATCAAGGAAGGATAAAAACACATGCACGCACACAAGAGAAACCGGCTTCTTGCCGGTGTTCTGGCGATCGGGGTAGCAGCAAGCCTCGCCGCCTGCGCCTCAGGAGATCCCCTCGGCTCCGGCGGTGGCAAAGGTGGTGGCACAGACCTCGGCACCGTCACAGTCGGCTCGCAAGGATTCGCCGAAAGCGACATTCTGGCCCAGCTGTACGGCCAGATGTTGGCCGCCAACGGCTACACAGTGAAGTACGCCCAGGGCATTGGATCGCGCGAGACATTCATCCCTGCACTGAAGGACGGATCGATCGACCTAATTCCGGACTACGCAGGAAACCTCCTTTACGGCGCTGACCCGAAAGCCACGGCAACGTCGACCGCTGACGTAGTTGCGGCGCTGCCGGCAGCACTCGAGCCGCTGGGCCTCACCACGAGCACCGCGGCGCCTGCCGAGGATGCTGATTCGCTGGTTGTCACCCCGGAGTTCGCGAAAAAGAACAAGCTCACCTCGATCGCCGACCTTGCACCAATCGCGGCGAAAATCACCCTTGGCGCGAACACCGAATTCGAGGGTCGCTCGTATGGTCGTAAAGGGCTGGAATCAGTGTACGGAGTCAAAGGCTGGACGTTCAAAGCTATTGACGACTACGGCGGACCGGGAACTCTCAGTGATCTCCTCAGCAACAAGATTCAGGTTGCCGACATCTACACCACGACCCCTTCCATCAAGCAGAACAACCTTGTGGTGTTGAAGGACCCGAAGAACCTGATCGCGGCCCAGAACATCATCCCGTTGATGAACAAGGACAAGTACACGGTCGACATCGCGAACCTGCTTGACCGCGTGTCGAACGTGCTGACCACTGAGGAACTCATGGCGCTCAATGAGACCAGCGCCGGTGACTCAAAGCCGTCGCCAGAGAATGTGGCGAAGGACTGGCTCACCAAGATGGGCCTTCTGTAGCACGCATTCGATGGCCGTCCGCCGCCACACGGCGGGCGGCCATCGGCGTGTCATCGCAAAATTCCGAAGAGGTCAGGGCGCTTCGGTGTCGCTCAGCGTATTGGTTCCGTGGTCGCGTTCTGTGGCCATGTGGCGCGCCTGGCTGCGCTCAAGCAGTTTCTTCACAATCAAAACGACGAGCAGGAACGCGACAATGATGGCGACAAAAATGTAGCCCGCGTAGTGCAACTGGCTTGCCAGTTGACGATAGGTTCCTGCGGCAGCCCAGCCAACGGAGGCATAGGTGGTTGACCAGATGACGCACGCTGGAAGGGTCCAGGCCAGGAATTTCCGATAGCTCATGCTGCTCATGCCGACAGTGAGTGGGATCAGGGAGTGCAGCACGGGCAGGAAACGCGAAACGAACACTGCTATCCCGCCGCGTCGATCCAAATAGTTTTCGGCGCGAATCCAATGATCATGGCCGATGCGTAAGCCGAGCCTGCTTTCCCGGATCTTCGGTCCGAAGAATCGCCCGAGAGCAAAACCGATGGACTCGCCTCCAATTGCGCCGGCAATAACCGCAATAATCAGTGCGACATACTGAAACGCGTCGGTGATGCCGGTGCTCGCAACGATCACCATCGTGTCACCGGGCACGATGAGGCCGATCAGTACCGAGGTTTCCAGAAGAATCCCGACCCCGGCAAGCACGGTGCGCAGCGCCGGATCAACATTCTGGATGAACTCCAGCACCCCATTGAGGAAGTCATTCACGCGCTTGGCCCTTCCAGCGGTCTCCGCAAGGCTTCGCGGCGGTTGCGCCACAGCGCGAGCCTACCCGGTTGTTCTGCGAGCCCTGGCCCGCTCATCCACTCGGTCACCATGCGGATGCCGTGCAGCGCGTTGACCGCCCACACTTCGCAACCGTCGAGCTCCATCGGTGTGATCGCTTCGCCCAGAGTTTCAATGCCGAGTGCCCCGGCAAGGGAGATTAGGCTTTTTGCGGTGACACTGTCGACGCGTTTAAAATCCGCCCGTGGCGAGCACAGGGTGTCGCCACGCCACCACAACAACGCTGTCGTCGATCCGTCGGTCACAAAGCCGTCCTCGGTGAGGAGCACTGCCTCGTCCGCTCCGTGCTGCTGAGCTGCGGTGCGCAGCCGGGACATTGCCGAGAGATCGGGACCCTTGACGGTGGGCGCGATTCTGGGATCTGCACCGAGGTGGCTGGCGAGCTTCACCGACAGGGTCAGTTCCGGGGCTGCTCGCAGGCGGAAGATGAGGGAGGGCGCGCCAGCGCGGGACTGCAGTTCCACTCGAGGAAACCAGTCTCCGCGTCGGGGGATCTCGGCAAGTGCAGCGTTCCAGAAGCCATCAACGTCAACCCGATCAAAGCCTTGTTTCGCCGCACCGTCCCGAAAGCGCGTTTCATGTAGCGCCAGCGCAAACGCCTCACCGCCACGCACAAGCCACGAATCGGCAACCTCCAACACAAATTCTGACGGGTCGCAATAGTCGGCCGGAGCAAACGAGTCGCCGTCCCAGCGAAGCGGCGCAAGGGAAACCATAGAGTTAGGGTATGCGTCCGGGCGTCATCGCGACACACTGTGGTGACTGGGTGGAGCCGGCCGCAGTGTTCGAGGCGTATTGCCGTGGCAGTACGACCGCGTTTTGGTTGGACTCCGGCCAGAATGCAGCGTCCGGGATGAGCTATCTTGGCACCTCAGAGCGCACCGTTATCGAGACCATTTCCGACGGCCAGGTGAGGGAGCCGGAGTCGGGCCATCGTCATTCCGGAACGATCTTTGACTTCCTTCGCAGCCAGGATGTGGACGTCGAGCCGGGCGTCGGTGCCGGCTCGTTCCAACTCGGGTGGGTCGGGTGGCTCGGATACGAATTGCACACGCACACGCTGAAGGCGGTCCCACCCCGACACTCGCGCTACCCAGACGCTGCGCTGATGTTTGTTGATCGTGCGATCGCCTTCGACCATGTCAACCGCAGGGTCCTTCTGGTCACTCTCGGGGAGTCCGACGAGATCCAGAGCTGGCGAGAGGGTGCAGCATCCATCATCGATGACTGCCGTCGGCCGGGTGCCTCGCCTGCTGCCCAGATGGGCCACGAGGTCACACTGGTGAGCTGGGCTTGCAGCGACGCCGAGTATCTGGAGCGGATTGTCGCTTGCCAGCGTTCGATTGCCAACGGTGACGTCTATCAGCTGTGCCTGACCATGCAGGCCGAAGTCGCGGTAACGCCGGATCCCCTCGACACCTATCTGGCACTTCGCGCACTGAGCCCAACCCATCACGGCGGCTACATCAGAATTGGCGACGTGTCCCTGCTGAGTGCGTCCCCTGAGCAGTTCCTCACCGTAACCTCGGACGGCGAGATCGAGTCACGCCCGATCAAGGGGACCCGGCGACGCGGAACAAGCGAACACACTGACGCCGCACTGCGCGATGAACTCCTCACCAGCGAAAAGGAACGTGCTGAAAACCTGATGATCGTCGACCTGATGCGCAACGACATCGGTCGGGTCAGCGAGGTGGGAAGCGTGAGCGTTCCGGCACTGCTCGACATCGAAAGTTACGCCCAGGTACATCAGTTGGTCAGCACCGTCCGGGGCACGCTCGCGCGCGGGGTCGGCGGCGTGGACGCCGTCGAAGCCTGTTTTCCGGCTGGCTCCATGACCGGAGCACCGAAATACAGTGCGGTCGCCCTGTTGGATGCGCTTGAACGGGCACCACGGGGCATCTACTCCGGTGCGTTCGGCTACTTCGGACTCGACGGAAGAATCGAACTTGCGATGGTCATCCGCAGCATTGTTCTCGACCCGGACGGTGCGACAATCGGCAGCGGATGAGGCATCACCGCGCTTTCCGAACCGCTCGAAGAGCTGGCGGAGGCCAAACTCAAGGCCGCGGCACTGTTGAGTACGCTCGGATTGATAACCTTGTAACTCGGGTCGTCGCCCGCTCCCGCGGGCCACAGATCAGCGGCGATCTCCCGATATTCCTTCCGCGCGAATTGAGACACCTGTGGCATATCAACACTCTGACGACAACGCCGAATACGACATTGCCCAAATTCAGGGCAAATGGCAGGCCGTGTGGGAGAAGTTGGATCCGTTCAGCACGTCCAATCCGGACGACAAACGGCCCCGAAAATACATTCTCGACATGTTTCCCTACCCGTCAGGTGACCTTCACATGGGGCACGCTGAGGCGTATGCGTTCGGAGACATCGTCGCCAGATACTGGCGGTTGCAGGGCTTCAACGTGCTTCATCCGATCGGGTGGGACTCGTTCGGACTACCCGCCGAGAATGCCGCCATCGAGCGCGGAATCGACCCTCGCGGGTGGACCTACGACAACATCGAGCAGCAGAAACGCAGCATGAAACTCTATGCGGCCTCCTTCGACTGGTCGCGCGTGCTGCACACCAGCGACCCCGAATATTACAAATGGAACCAGTGGCTGTTCCTGAAACTGTACGAAAAAGGCCTTGCGTATCGTAAGGATTCCTGGGTGAACTGGGACCCGGTTGATCAGACCGTGCTGGCGAACGAGCAGGTTTTGGCCGATGGGACCTCAGAACGTTCCGGCGGTGTTGTGGTCAAAAAGAAGCTGACCCAGTGGTACTTCAAAATCACCGACTATGCCGACCGCTTGCTGGACGACCTCAACCAGCTTGAGGGTCGCTGGCCGGCAAAAGTACTCACCATGCAGCGCAACTGGATTGGGCGATCCGTCGGCACTGACGTTGACTTCGTGATCGAGGGTCGCGCGGAGCCGGTGAGCGTGTTCACGACCAGGCCAGACACGCTACACGGTTCAACTTTCATGGTCGTTGCACCGGATTCTGAACTTGCCGCAGAGCTGGTTGCCGGCTCCTCCGATGAGGTACAGCGCACCTTCTCCGACTACCTGACCACGGTGCAGAAGAACACCGAGATCGAGCGGCAGGATGCTACCCGCGAAAAGACGGGCGTGTCTCTTGACCGCTGGGCTATCAATCCGGCCAACGGCGAACGGATACCAATCTGGGCCGCCGACTATGTGCTCGCCGACTACGGTCACGGCGCAATCATGGCGGTGCCGGCACACGACCAGCGCGACCTCGATTTCGCCAGGAAATTCACCCTACCGGTGCGGGTTGTCGTCGACACGAACGCACCCATTACCGGTGCAATTCCGGTGCTGGAGATCGACCAGGAGACCGGGGAGGCGATCCTCCCAGAAGATCTTCCGACCCTGGATCCGGAGCACACTGGCGTCGCACTGATGGGCGATGGCAGGATGATTAACTCCGGAGCGCTCGACGGCCTCAGCCGGTCAAACGCGATCACGCGCATGACCGAACTGCTGAGTGCTGCAGGCAGCGGTCGCGCGACGAAAAACTATCGGCTTCGCGATTGGCTCATCTCGCGCCAACGCTTCTGGGGAACCCCCATCCCGATCATTCACGGCGAGAACGGCGAGTTGATTCCGGTCCCTGAAGACCAACTCCCGATCGTGTTACCGCCGACCGAAGGTCTTGACCTCACGCCGAAAGGGACTTCGCCGCTGGGCGGGGCAACGGACTGGATCAATGTACCCAATCCGCTGGACGGGACACCGGCACGCCGGGACCCGGACACCATGGACACATTCGTTGATAGTTCCTGGTATTTTCTGCGGTTCCTGAATCCGAACGACGACACACGCGCCTTCGATCCCGCCGAAGCGGAAAAGTGGGCGCCGGTTGACCAATATGTCGGGGGTGTGGAGCACGCGATCCTGCACCTGTTGTATGCGCGATTTATCACCAAGGTGCTGTTTGACCTTGGGTATGTGACGTTCACTGAACCGTTCAGTGCCCTGCTGAACCAGGGCATGGTCCTGTCCGGCGGCTCCAAGATGAGCAAACGCTCCGGCGGTGTCAGCTTCAGTGGTGAGGTGGAGGCGCACGGCGTCGACAGCATCCGCCTGACACTGGCGTTCGCTGGCCCACCCGAAGATGCGATCAACTGGGAGGATGTTTCCCCGGCCGCGTCGGCCAAGTTCCTTGCGCGCGCATGGCGGTTGGCTTCCGACGTGACCAGTACGCAGAATGTGGTGTGGAAGGACGGCGATATCGCGCTGCGGCGCCACGTGCACCACTTTCTCGCCGACGGACCGGGTCTCGCCGAATCGTTGAAGTTCAACGTGATGGTCGCACGCATCATGGACCTCGTGAACGTCACCCGCAAAGCGATCGACTCGGGCCCCGGCGGCGCGGATCCCGCGGTGCGGGAGGCGACCGAGGTCATCACTATCGCACTCGGGATGTTCGCGCCGTACACGGCAGAAGACATGTGGGAGAAGCTCGGCCATGAGCCAACCGTTGCCCTTGCCGGCTGGCGGAAGGCAGATCCGGCTCTCCTGATCGAGGAGTCGGTGACGTGTGTTGTGCAGGTGGACGGAAAACTTCGCGACCGGCTCGAGGTGAACCCGAAGGTCAGCTCGGACGAACTCGAGAAGCGCGCGCGTGAGAGTGATTCGGTAGTGCGGGCCGTCGGCGATCGCGACATCGTGTCGGTCATTGTCCGGGCGCCGCGCCTGGTCAACCTCGTTACGCGGTAGCGCACACCTCTTCTCCCTCCCAACGCGACCCGCAGCGACGATTCGCACCTGTACGGTCTGAACGGCGTCGCGGCACCTCACGCGGAACTAGCGTGCATGCATGCCGCTGTCCGATCCGCTCGCGGCCTCGCGCACCAACCGGTTTCGGGTGGGCATCGGGGCGACCGTGGTGCTTATCGTTGTCGGGCTGGGTGTTGCCGTGCTGGTTTCCGCGCTGACCGCAGGTGGTCACGGGGGCGAGACCGTGCGCGAACCCTCACCGAGCGCCTCCGGCGATGCGCGGACGGATGGCGCAGCGATTTTCGTTCACATTCTTGGCGAAGTGAACACGCCCGGCCTGTACCAGTTTCGGGAGGGAGATCGCGCGATCGATGCGGTCGCGGCCGCCGGGGGCTTCACCGAGAACGCTGATCGGCGTCAACTCAATTTGGCGCGCTTCCTGAGCGACGGCGAGCAGATCTTTGTGCCTGCCGAGGGAGAAACTCCGGCCAGCGGCGCCCCATCGGGGGCTACCGGCGGGAAGGTGAACCTCAATACTGCGGATGCTGCTGCTTTGGAGGGTTTGCCACGGGTAGGGCCAGCCATGGCGCAACGCATCATTGCGTGGCGGGATAGCAATGGTCGATTCGCCTCCGTGGAAGACCTGCTCAGCGTGACGGGCATTGGAGACAAGACCTTCGCCCAGCTGAAGGATCTCGTCACAATATGAGGGTCGACGCACGGCTCGCCCTGCCTGCCGTTGCCGGTTGGGCGGTCGTCGGTGTGGTGCTGGGGCTGCCGATGCTACTTCCGATTGTTGCCATCACGTCGTGGGTGATTGCAGTGCTCGCGGTGATCTTCGCACTCTGGTCAGGGCGCACGGAACATCGAATGAGATACCCAGCACGCTGGGGCGCTGTGGCCATCGTCGCGCTGATCGCCGCCGTTGCAGGTGTCCTGACCACCAGTGCGACCTTCGCGAATGCGTCGAGGCATCCGGCAGTCATTGTGGAGGCTGCACGCGATCATCGCGCGGCAACGGTCACGGCAACACTTCAGGCGGCGGTGTCACCGGAGGGCACCGGGCACGTCCCTGTCACTGTGACGTCGTTCGCCGTTGGAAGCAACGAACTGCGCGGGGTCGAGGTTCCCATGCTGTTGTTTGGTAGCCTGCCGACGGCGGGCATAGGCAGTGCAGTGCACGCCACCGGGACGCTCGTGGCGGCGGATGCCGGCGAGCCGGTGGCGTTCCTGTTCTTCGCTCGTGGAACCCCAACAGTGGCGTCGGAATCGCCGTGGTATCTGAACTGGGCGAACACGCTTCGCTCGACTTTTTTGGAAGCGTCCCTCCGCCTGGGCGGCGACGGCGGCTCCTTGCTTCCTGGGCTTGCCATTGGCGACACGAGCGCGGTGAGCACGACCCTCGATGCCGCGATGAAAGCGACGTCGCTCAGCCACCTGACCGCCGTCTCCGGGGCGAACTGTGCCGTTGTCGTTGGGCTCATCATGTTGGGTGGTGGCGCCATCGGGCTTTCGCGCCGGTGGAGGGTCACCTGCTCGCTGCTTCTGCTGGCCGCGTTCGTCGTGTTGGTGACGCCCGATGCCAGTGTGCTCCGTGCGGCGGTCATGGCTTCCCTCGTGCTTGCCGCAGTGGGCAGCGGTCGGCCAGTCGAAGGCTTCCCCGTGTTGTCGCTCGCGGTGATCGTGTTGTTGGTGGTCAATCCGTGGCTCTCGCGCGACTACGGGTTCATCCTCTCGGTTCTGGCGACCGGCGGCTTGTTGTTGCTTTCTGGGCCGTTGACCGCTGCCCTGTCGAGGTGGATGCCAACATCGGTCGCTGCACTGATTTCGGTACCGCTTGCCGCGCAGTTGGCGTGCCAACCGGTTCTCATCCTTCTGAATCCGGCGGTTCCGGTGTTTGGGGTGGTGGCCAACCTGATGAGCGAGCCTGCCGCCCCTATCGCTACGGTGATCGGACTTTTGGCCTGTCTTGCGCTCATCGTCGCGCCGCCGGTCGGCATGCTGCTGACGGCGTTCGCGTGGGTGCCGTCAGCCTGGATTGCGGCCGTCGCGCGCTTCTTCGACGGGCTTCCTGGTGCCCAGGCGCCGTGGTTGT
>JBDSZO010000158.1:0-1727 GCA_039925105.1 Terrimesophilobacter sp.
CCGAACTCGGGTACAGCCTGCACCCGGATGCCGTTGGCAACGGTTTCGTGACCGAGGCGGCACGTGCGATGCTCACTATTGGCTTCAGTCACTTCGGGTTCCATCGCATCTTCGCGCGGATCGACACTGAGAACTCGGCATCGGAAGCCGTCGCCCGCCGACTTGGCATGCGCTGCGAGGGCCATCTGATCGAAAACGACACATTCAAGGGGCGGTGGGGCAGCGAATTCGTCTTTGCTGTGCTTGCCTCTGAGTGGGAAGCCAGATCGGCCTGAGGGCAGCGAGAAGTTTTCTAGTGCCGGTCACACCTCTCCCGCCGGGTTGCTAGGCTTAGAGCACAACTGAATATCGGGCCGCACCACTATGCGGGAGAGCCACCAGATCACAACGGTGGCACCGAAGGAGCAAGCCTCCCCGCCAATCTCTCAGGTCACATGTACCGCATCGTTTTGGCCACTCTGGAGAGCGAATTCACGCGCGATGCGCGCGAATTCGGGTTGAGCGGTCGGCGAAGCCGACCTGTCGAAACCCGCGTTCGCAACTCGTGCTGATTTCCGCCCACGGTGAAAGTCGATAACCTTCGACGAAACTCTCAGGCTCAATACAGAGGGGGAGTTCGACCGCATTCAATGCCAGGAGAACTTCTTGTCCGATACCCCACCCACCGCGCGTTTCTCGCCGCTACATCAAATTCACCAGGATGCTGGCGCAAGTTTCACCGACTTCGCGGGCTGGCAGATGCCGGTCAGCTACGGGTCTGACCTTGCCGAGCATCGTGCCGTGCGCAATGCCGCCGGCATCTTCGATATTTCGCATATGGCAGAGATCAGCGTTACCGGTCCGGATGCTGCGGCGTTTCTGGACTACGCTTTGGCTGGAAAAATGTCGAGCCTGAAACTTATGCAGGCCAAGTACAGCCTTCTGCTCGACACCGACGCTGGAATTCTGGATGACCTGATCGTCTACAACAATGCCGAAGGCGAATACCTTGTCGTTGCGAATGCCGGCAACCACGATGTGGTTGTTAAGGCGTTGGGTGTCAGGTCGGAAGGTTTCGATGTCACCGTTCAGGACATCAGTGACGCGACCGCGCTGATCGCTGTACAGGGCCCGCTGTCGAGGGAAATCCTCGAAAATACTGACGGTCTGGAAATCCTGGACGACCTTCAGCCCCTTTCCGAGCTCAAGTATTACTGGTCAACGGCAGCGCGCTTCGGCGCTGGCAATGTTTTCATCGCCAGAACCGGATACACCGGCGAGGACGGATTTGAACTCTACGTTGACACCACCGACGCTGAGGCCCTGTGGCGTGCCCTCCTCGCCTCCGGCGAACCGCGCGGCCTGATCCCTGCTGGGCTCGCCAGCCGCGACACACTCCGTCTTGAAGCGGGGATGCCGCTCTACGGTCACGAGCTCAGCCGGGACATCCGCCCGGTACAGGCCGGGCTTGGCCGTGTCGTGCACTTCACAAAGGAGGGCGACTTTGTCGGACGAGCCGCTGCCGAGGCTCCCGTTCCGGATGATGCTCCTGTGCTTGTCGGTCTGAGCCTTGAGGGTCGCCGAGCAGGCAGGCCAGGCTACCCGGTGTTCGCCGGCGACACGGAGGTTGGCGTGATCACCAGTGGCGCGCTGTCGCCGACCCTGGAGCACCCAATTGCGATGGCGTTTGTCGACCCGAAATTTTCAGAGCCTGGAACCGGGCTCGACCTGGACGTTCGTGGCACCAG
>JBDSZO010000159.1:0-4026 GCA_039925105.1 Terrimesophilobacter sp.
ATTTCGTCCATGTTGGCGTTCAGCGTAAGCGCGCTCGGTGTTCCCGTGCTGTCGCAGGCGATTGCCAGCTCGAGCGTCTTGCGAACGATCGACAATCTGACCCCGCCTCCGGTCAAAAGCTCTCTCGCCGAGCTGCGGGCAATCGTCATCCAGGAGGGCATTCCGCGGATCATCTCAGCCGCTGGCGGGAACGCGTCGCCGACGGCGCCACCCGCGCCAGCACCGAACGTTGACACCTCGACGAAGGCGCTGCAAACGGCGGCGCGGTCGGTCGTGAAAGTCACCGGAAACGCCTATCAGTGCGGGCAGAACCAGTCAGGGAGTGGTTTTGTCGTGTCCAAGGACCGGGTCATCACCAACGCCCATGTTGTTGCCGGCGTGAGTGAACCGGTTGTCGAGGTTCCTGGTGTCGGTGCACAGCCTGGCCGTGTTGTGTACTTCGACCCGAAAAACGATCTTGCCGTTGTTGCGGTCGGTGGCCTTGGTGCTGCACCCATTCCGCTCACTGCGACGCTGGCGGTGGGGTCGAGCGCCGTATTTGATGGCTACCCGCTCGGTGGACCATTCCAGTCCGGACCTGCGCGGGTCGACCAGGTGACGACGGTGCGCGCAAAAGACATCTACGGTTCGAACCCGCACGATATTCAGGTTTACGAGCTCGCCGCAAACGTTCAGGAGGGAAACTCCGGCGGACCGCTTTTAAGCACTGCGGGGCGCGTCGCCGGTGTCATCTTTGCGAAGTCTGCAGACACGTCCGGCGTCGGGTATGCGCTCACCATGGAGGAGTTGCTCCCGGTTGCCAACAACGCAGAGTCCTACAGTTCCTCCGTGTCATCCGGGCAATGCATTCGGCACTAACTATTTGGCCTGCGCGCTGAGCGACGCGCCCAAAAAGTCCAGCACTCGCCGCCAGGCATCTTTCGCTGCGCGTTGGTCGTAGGTGGTCGCGTTGGTGTCGTTGAAGAACGCGTGCTGGGCGCCGTCATACACGGTCGCCTCAAAGGTGACACCTGCTTCGGACATGGCGGTGGTCACGCCGGGCAGGCCATCCATGATGCGCTGGTCCTGATCGCCATAAAACGCGTGAACCGGGCAGCCTATCGAGGCAATGTCGGATGCTGCTGGCGGGGAACCATAGAACGGTGCAGCCGCTTTCACGCGCTGGTCGGATGCCGCGAGCGCGAAGGAGTAGCTTCCGCCAAAGCAAAACCCGGTGACTCCGATGCGGCCGTCTATGCCGGGCTGCGATTCGAGGTAGTCGATCACCTTTCGCAACTGGCCGACCGCCCACGCAGCATAGGCCGGGTCGTGCGCTGCGGTGAGCTTTTCGCGCATGAGCGGTTGAGCTTCGGTGCGTTTGGCCTCATCCGCGCTCGTCGCGAGGTCGTGAAGTTCCTGTCCGACCTGTGGGGTGACCCCTGCAGTGCTGAGAATGTCCGGCGCAACGACAAGGTACCCTTCTGCAGCAAAGCGGTCGGCAACATCTCTGATGTGGTCAACGAGTCCCCAGATTTCGTGGATGACGATGAGTGCACCCCTCGGCTGCGCAGTGAAAGCCTCGGGCGGGTCAGCACGGTAGGCCTGCAATTCCGAACCGGGAATCTGAATCATTGGCATGAAATCATCCTGCCACCACGGTCGCTTTGCGCGGCATCCGCAGGGCGTACACCGAGGCAACAAGCAGCAGGATGACCGCCGAGCCGAACGCAGCCGGGTAGGAGAACGCGTCAAGGAGGGCTCCTGCCGCCAGTGGGCCGATAATGGCGCCAAGGTCGGACACTGCAGAAAATACGGCGACCGGCTGGCCACCACGGGACCCTGCGGCATCACCGACGGAGGCGGCCGGTGCAGTCCCCATGAATGCTGCAGCAATACCGAACAGACTCAGCAACACGATCAGCACGACAATGTTGCCTGCGAACGGGATCGCCAACATGATGGCTGCCGCCGCAGCGTAGGAGCCGATGATGGCGGGTTTGCGCCCGACCGTGTCGACGAACTTGCCGGCCGGTGCGAGGGAGATCGTTTGCACGACGGCGGCGATGGCGAAGGCAATGCCGGTCCACAGTTCTTCCTTGTGAAGGAGTTCGACGACGAGGATGGGCACGAGTGCGCTGCGAACCCCCATGCTGGCCCAGCCGGAGGCAAAGTTGGCCAGGCAGGCTGCGCGAAAGCGCGTGTCCGAGAGCACCACCCGGAACGGGATGGGGATCTCCTTGTCGTTCTCCTTGACCGCACGAGACGCCGGTCGCAGGAACGCGAGCCCTACGCCACCGGCAATCACGAGGGTGCCAGCGTAGAAGAAGAATGGCGCACGAAGCGAGATCACTGCAAGCAGTCCCCCGATTGCCGGCCCGGCCATTCCTCCGATGAGGAAGCCGCCCTGGTAGAAGCCGACCGCGCGTCCGCGCAATTCGGGTGCTGTTGTGCCCAGCAGCAGGGTCATCGCTGAGATCGAAAACATGGCGGACCCGATGCCGCCGACTCCGCGCAGGATGAGCACTTCTGGATAGGTTTGCGCGAGGCCCACCATGGCGCTGGATACGGCGACGATTCCAATGCCGATTGCCAGGATGGTGCGTTCACCGCTGAGGTTGATTAGTTTGCCAACGAACGGGCTGGCAACGAAGCGCATCAGTGCGAACGCGGACACGACCGCGCCAACCTCGGTGTAGCCGACATGGAAGCTTCTGATGAACACGGGCAGTACCGGAATGACCACCCCGAACCCGACCATGACGAAGAAGGCGATGATGCCGAGGACGATGACCTCGCGGGAGAGGCGAGGTTTCACGGCGGGAGTCGACACCGCTTCAGATTACGGCCTCCTGAGGCGGCGCACCTCAGGCCCGGGTCGCGCGCGTCACGATGAGGTGTGCGACGAGGGCGGTCCAGCCGGTCTGATGCGACGCACCAAGACCCTCGCCGGTGTCACCGTCGTAATACTCATAAAACGTCACATTGTCGCGCCAGCGTGTCGTCGCCGACAGGGCCGAGTTGCTCGAATCTGCGGCGCGGGCTCCACCCGGCCCGGGGATGAAGAGTGAGATCAGTCGCGCAGATAAATCGTCGGCGATCTGACCGAAGGTGTGGTGCACCCCTGAGCCAGCCGGGTACTCCAGGTGTTGCGCCTCGTCCAGGCTGCCATCGTACCGATGAAGTGCCTCAATGAGAAGCACGTTGAGAGGGAACCAGACCGGGCCACGCCAGTTCGAGTTTCCGCCGAACATCTCGCTGGTGGACTCCCCCGGTTCATAGTCGACGGTGGCTTGGGCATTTTCCACTTCGACTCGGAACGGGTGCTCACGATGCCACACCGAAATACTGCGAATCCCGAATCCAGACAGCATTTCCCTGCTGTCCAACACCTTGCTCAGAATGCGCGCGAGCCGTTGCGGTTCCACAAGTGCCAGCAACGTCGCGCCGGAAGAGACGAGTGTGCTGCTGAATCGCCGATACTTCGGATTCTTATCGAGGAACCATGTGCCTCTGGCAACGAATCGCTCAAGCCGTGCGACCCTGGAATTTTCCAACGCCAACGAGGCGGTGACCGGGATGAGCCCCACGAGTGAGCGCACCCTCATCGGCACGTCGACACCACTGCGCAAGTGCAACACGTCGTAGTAGAACGCGTCCGTCTCATCCCACAACCCAGAATTGTTTGCCGCAGAAGCTATGGCGAGAAAGTGTTCAAAAAACGTCGTCGCCACATCCTCGTACGCACTGTCGTGATCGGCCAAAAGCAGCGCCATCCGTAAAAGGTCGAGCGCATACATCGCCATCCATGCCGTGGCATCCGCTTGTTCGAGATAACCCACCTCTGGCGGTAGCGTCGAACGGTTCAGTGGTGCAATGTTGTCCAGGCCAAGAAAGCCACCTTCGAACAGGTTCGTGTCGCTATGGTCTTTGTTGTTCGTCCACCAGGTGAAATTCATCAAAAGTTTATGAAACACCCGCTCAAGGAACTCAAAATCGGTTCCACCATCCAGTTCAAAAACGCGAAGTGCGGCCCAGGCATGAGTTGGT
>JBDSZO010000160.1:0-10434 GCA_039925105.1 Terrimesophilobacter sp.
GGCTTTGAGCCGCTCGCTGTGGTGTCGTTTAAGCGAGCGCTCGTGCTGGTGATGAACGAGAAGGCGACAATTTTGGCCACGGATGATGAGCATCCGGTGTTCACGATGTTGGGCGCCTACGATCGCCCGTCGGTGATCTTGTTGACCCGGTATGTGCGGATTCCGACGGGTCGTGCCATTCCGGTGAGCCGGCGCGGGGTGTTGCGGAGGGATGCGCAGCGTTGCGGGTACTGTGCCGGGTCTGCGTCGACGATCGACCATGTGGTGCCGCGTTCGCGTGGGGGTAAGGACACCTGGGAGAACCTGGTCGCTTGTTGCCTGCGCTGCAACAATGCGAAGGGCAACCGAACGCCGTCGGAGATGCACTGGACGCTGCGGATCCGCCCCCAGCCGCCGCACGGCACGGCCTGGCTGGTGCGAGGTATCGAGCGTGCCCTCCCCGAGTGGGACGAGTTCCTGACGCCCGTCGCTGCGTAAAAGTATTTTTCCGGTCGAGCCCGTCGAGACCCGCGCGATGCTCTCCCTTCGAATCGCGCTTCGCGCGATGCTGTCATACTTCCGGTCGCGCACCTAACCTTCCGGTCGAGCTTGTCGAGACCCCGCGCAAGTTACTCCGGTCGACCGGTTCCTCTCTCCCGTCGAGTCCCCTAGCCCCCATCTTCGCTAAACTCGTCTCGCCAGCCTCTGTAGCTCAATGGAAGAGCAACTCCGTCCTAAGGAGCAGGTTGGGGGTTCGACTCCCTCCAGGGGCACGTTGTCCTGTCTCAGCGCATTGTTTAAGGTTGAACTCACGTGACCGGCGGTTCAACCAAATCAATTTTTAGGTTGGATTCGTTGGTTTGGAATCGGACAGACAGTTCGCCTCGGCTGGCTGTAAACTTCGTTTGGCCAAGGTAAACACCAATTGGTAATGCCAGACGAGGATTTGTGGTGACGGGTAACAACGAGGGACGACTGGAACAAGAAGTTCCCGACCCCAATAGCCGTTCGCGACGGGTGAAGGCCGTTGATCACGCCGTGGATGTTCTAGAGATACTGGGAGCATCAGATCACGATCTTGGCTTGAGTGACGTCGCGCGCCGAAGCGGGATGAGCAAGACCGCTTTGTACCACCTTCTACGCACTCTCGAGACGCGTCGCTTCGTTGCGCGTAACCCGGAAACGGGAGCCTACAGACTTTCTTGGGCGCTGCATGAGTTGGGGTCGAAGGTGGTGCAAGGGGTTGAGTTGACTCGTGTCTCGCGACCGCACCTGGATCATCTTGCTGCCCAAACCGCCGAATTTGTTCTCCTTGGAATCCTCGAAGGTGAATCGGTTCTCTACCTTGACCGGGGGGAGCCCCCGGCAAGTTTCCGTGTTATTGCGAATGCCGGTCGGCGCTCACTGCTGCACTCCACTGCGTCTGGAAAGGTGCTGTTGGCGTTCTGCACGGATGATGAGCTCGTCGAACGCGTGTTGGCCGCTCCACTTCCGGCGTTGACAAGCGCCACAATCACAGACCCAGAGATCATGCGTCGGGAGCTCGCCCAGGTTCGGCGTCGCGCGTTCTCGACCTGCTGGCAGGAAGGCGAAGTCGGGTTGGGCTCAATTGCGATGCCGGTTCGTGATCATCGCGGAAACGTCGTCGCGGCTCTCGCCATCGTTGGACCGTCTGAACGTTTAAACAACCACACTACGCAGGCTCATCTAGTGCCGCTCCGCGCGGCAGTGCACGCGATCCAGACTCAACTTGGCTACGTGGCGGCCGCCGGTCAAGGGAATTATTCCGCGGCGAGTTGACCGAGCTTGATCCACCTGGCAGACGTGGTGCCGCGCCTCTCGTTGACTGTCGAACTAATCGTCGTTAACCAAATAGTCATTGGCAGTGCCAAATACCTTTAGTTATCGCCAAATTCGAAGGCACACTGATGACAATTAGTTCAAATTGTTTGGAGATTAATCATGGCTGAAGAATATTTCCGGCAGGCGACGCAACGCTTCGCTTTGAGCCGTCGGTCTCTGTTAGGTGGCTTCGCGGCCACCGCTCTAGCTGGGGCAAGTGCGTCAGTTCTCGCGAGCTGCAGTACTGACTCATCAGGAGGTGGGGCTGGCAGTGGCGGGGACAACAAGAACGTGACTGTGGGCTCGTACAACTCCAACCCGGGGGTGAAGGAATCCCAAAAAGCGCTGGTCGATGAAGCGGCGTCCAAGACTGGACTCGGCGTTTCGTTGAACCTTGCGGATCACGAAACGTTTAAGAGCAACATCAGTAACTACCTTCAAGCGACACCAGACGACCTGTTCACCTGGTTCGCCGGATTTCGCATGCAGTTTTTCGCCGCTCAAGGCCTTGCAACACCCATCGATGATGTTTGGGACGAGATCGGTGACAACTTTGGACCAGCCGCGAAAGCACTGTCCAAGGGGCTTGACGGGCACTACTACTTCGTCCCGATGTACAACTACCCGTGGGTCTTCTTCCACAACAAGAGCCTGTTCGCCGATCGGGGCTACACCGCCCCGACGACGTGGGATGGCCTCATCTCGCTGGCAAAACAGATGAGAACGGACGGGTTGGTTCCCATCGCTTTCGCTGACAAAGATCTCTGGCCCGGCTGTGGCTTCTTCGACACTATCGATTTGCGGGTCAATGGTTACGACTACCACATGCAGCTCATGCGTCATGAAGTCCCGTGGACTGACAAAGGTGTCACTGCAGTCTTCGATCAGTATGCTGAGTTGCTTTCCTACTGCCAGAACGGTGCCAATGGGCGAATTTGGCAGGATGCAGCAAAGGACCTCGAGAACAAGAACGCGGGAATGATGTTCCAGGGTTCGAATCAGGTCGGCGCTAACTATTCACCGGACAACCTGCCCGACCTTGATTTCTTTGAGTTCCCAGAAATTAATCCCAAGTTCGGCACCGACTTCATGGAAGCTCCGGCAGACGGTTACATGTGCTCCGCCAAAGCCAAGAATGTGCCTGGAGCCAAGAAGGTTTTGGAGTTCCTCGGCACTGCAGAGGCAGAAGCGCTCTACCTCGAGACAGACAAGTGGGATGTCGGGATGGCAAAGGGAATAGACACTTCCAAGTACAACGCAATCCAGAAGAAGTCGACGGAACTCATCGCCTCTAAGAAGGCCGTATCGCAGTTCCTCGATCGGGACACAGACCCGGCCATGGCTGCGGCGGCATTCGCGGGAATTCAAAAGTTCATCGAAGACCCAAGCAAGTCAAACATCCTTGAGATTCAGAAAAGCCTGGAAGATCAGGCGAAGGCAATCTTCGGCTGATATCGCCGTGTCGCGCGTAATTTCCACTCAACATCGTCGCCAAGGCGGGCGTAAGCGTCGGCTGTCGCGCCTGACGACCTCAGACAAATGGGTAGCCACTGTCCTTGTCGGAGTCCCGACATTGGCGTTGCTCGCATTTGTCTGGGGCCCCGCCCTGTCCTCGATCTTTTTATCATTCACAAAATGGAACGGAATCGGTGACCTGCAGTTGGCTCCGTGCCAAGGCTCATCGATGTCAGCCGGGCTGAGCAACGGATGCCTCGACGGGGTAAAAAATTATGTGCAGGCCGCAACCATCTACCCGCCATTTTGGCCTGCAGTGTGGCACAACCTCATTTGGCTGGCCGTCTTCATGGGGTTTGCGACGCCGCTGGGAATACTCTTTGCGCTGATCATCGACAGCGGAGTAAAAGGAAGCCGCTTCTACCAAAGTGCGCTCTTTCTTCCTGTGCTCCTGTCACTCGCTCTTATCGGGATCGTCTGGGAGTTCATGTACTCCTCGAACTACGGACTCATCAACACGGTGCTCGGGCGAACATCGGACTCAAACCTGATTGACTGGTTGGGGAACCCCAATCTGAACCTTTGGGCTGTGCTCGTTGAGGCAAGTTGGCGACAAGCAGGATACGTCATGGTGCTGTACCTTGCCGGACTTAAATCCATCGACCCCGCACTGAAGGAAGCAGCATCTCTGGATGGCGTGAATGCGTGGCAGCGATTCTGGCTCGTCACCTTCCCGACAATGCGGCCGATAAACATTGTTGTTCTCATCGTCACGGTGATCGAGTCGCTGCGCGCATTTGACCTGGTCTACATCACGAACCGCGGGTACAACGGTTTGGAACTGCTGTCGGTCCTCATCACCAACAACATTGTGGGCGAGGTTAAACGGATCGGCTTTGGTTCTTCGCTTGGCGTTGTATTGCTGGTGATCTCATTGGTACCGATCGTGATCTTCCTGTGGCAGACATTCAGGACAGAGAAGGTCGAACGATGACCAGAGCTACTCAGCAAAAGGTCAACTCGAAGCGCCGAATGCAGCGCGGGAGCAAGGATGACCTGGGAACGCCCTCCAGAGCTCGCAAGCATCGGCGAAATCCTTGGATGATCGTCGCCGAAGTGTTCATGCTGTCTGCGTCGCTGTTATGGCTCTTGCCTGTTCTGTTCGCACTGTATGTGGCGCTTCGCCCGATAGAAGAAACCAATAAGTATGGATACGTTTCTCTCGCACACACCCTGGATCTCGATAACTTTGTCGCAGCTTGGCGCCAATCGGACATTCTTACCTACTTTACGAATTCCGTTCTCATCACCATTCCGGCGGTCATCATCACGCTGTTCTTCGCCTCGACTGTGGCTTTTGTCATTTCGCGGAAGAGTACGAGGTTAAATCTCATTCTCCTCATGCTATTCACGGCCGGCAACCTGCTTCCACAGCAAGTCGTCATTACACCGCTCTATCGGCTGTACCTTGCGATTCCGTTGCCTGAATTCCTCAGCGCCAGTGGGTCGATGTATAACTCCACAATTGGCCTGATCGTCATCAATGCAACGTTTCAGGTTGGGTTCTGTGTCTTTGTTCTCAGTAACTACATGAGGACCATTCCCAACGAAATGTATGAAGCCGCCATCGTGGATGGAGCCTCGCTGTGGACGAGGTACTGGAGCCTCACCTTGCCCACGATCCGGCCCGCTCTTGCTGCGCTCGCCACACTCTTAACGACGTGGATTTACAACGACTTCTTTTGGGCAATCACCCTGGTTTCGACGGGCAAGCTGCGCCCCATTACCTCCGCGCTGCTTGACCTGAAGGGGGAATTCGTCGCCAACCAGAACATGATTGCAGCGGCGGCACTGTTGGCAGCATTACCGACATTGATTATCTTCATCCTCCTACAAAAGCAATTCATTGCTGGGCTCACGCTCGGATCGACGAAAGGCTAAGGAGTCGATTCTCATGGTCAAGAAGCTCAAGGCGACGAATTACGCGGATGTCTGCATCGTTGGGGCCGGCCCAAGCGGTGCGGTTACGGCGAAGCGGCTTCGCGAGGCTGGGTTCAGTGTCACAGTCCTTGAGCAGGGCGATTGGCCAGACTACTCGAAATCTCGCGGAGATCACGACGATTTTGAGCTCCGTCAGGACCTGGATTGGCAGTGGAACCCTAACATTCGCGAGGCTCGTGCGGACTATCCGGTGGACGACTCCGAGTCAGATATCTCCGCGCTGATGTGGAATGGTGTCGGCGGGAGTGCCGTCGTCTATGCGGCGCAGTGGATGCGTAACGCTCCATCTGACTTCAGGGTTAAGACGCTCGATGGTGTCGGCGACGACTGGCCGATGACGTACGAAGACCTCGTGCCATATTACGAGCAGGTTGAGACCGACATCGGTGTCTCCGGTCTCGATGGGGATCCAGCCTACCCCGAGGCGAAGGGCTACCCGATGCCTCCCGTGCCGCTCGGCGTAGGCGGACGCATGGTGGCTGAAGCGATGAATCGACTTGGCTGGCACTGGTGGCCTGGAACGAACGCGATCGCGACGCGCAGCTACCGCCACCTCAATCCGTCCGCACAACGCGGCGACTGCATGTGGGGATTCGCCGACCAGTCCAAAGGAACGGTGGACGTCACCCACTGGCCCGACCTGATCAAAGCGGGTGTCACGCTGCGCACTCGTTCACGAGCGTCCCGGGTCACCGTTGATCGGCACGATCGTGCGAATGGTGTTGAGTACTTCGATCAGAACGGCGTGGCTAGGTTTCAACCGGCGGGAATTGTCATCGTCTGCGCAAACGGCGTCGGCACGCCGCGGCTCCTCATGCTGTCGGAGTCACCTTCGCACACCAGTGGACTTGCAAACTCAAGTGGGCTGCTCGGCAAACGCCTCATGATGCATCCAGCAAGCTCAGTCATTGGGCTCTTTGACGAAGACCTTGGCACCGAACGTGGTTCATGGGGTCAGAACCTGTATTCGCTTCAGTTCTATGAAACAGACTTGACCCGCGGCTTCGTGCGTGGCGCCAAATGGGGCCTCCAGCCAAGCGGCGGTCCGCAGCGGACCACGGGGTCGTACCCGTGGAGCTCCGTGCCCATCTGGGGCGAAGGATTTCAGGCTCAACTGCAGCGTCGACTTGGCCGCTCAATCCTTTGGGTGAGCTGCGGTGAAGACCTGCCGGATGAGAACAACTACGTCACACTCGATCCGACAACAACCGACTCCAACGATCTTCCCGCCGCAAAGCTTGTATACCGCACAAGCGAGAACTCGACCAGGATGCTCGACTGGCACAACGAGCGGATGGCGGAGGCCCTGCGCGAGGCCGGTGCCACCGAGATCATCGTTGCACCCCAGATCAGGCAGAGCGGATGGCACCTTCTCGGCACAGCGGTGATGGGGACTAATCCAGAAACCTCGGTCGTGAACGAGTGGGGCGAGACCCACGACGTCCATAACCTCTACATCTTTGATGGCAGTGTCTGGCCCACCTCGTCGGGCATGAACCCAACGGCGACAATTACCGCACTCGCGCTTCGTTGGGCAGACCACCTGGTGCGGGAGCGTAAGGAGGTCTCGCTAGCATGATCGACGAACAGCGACTTTCCGCGATTGCTGCGGTGGCCGATACTCTTATTCCGCCAGCCGACGGATTCCTTTCCGGGGCTCAGGCTGGCATCCCAGGTCACTGCCTTAATGCTGCAGTGGAGGCACGCCCTGATCTGGTGCCGACCCTTGATGAAGCGGTAGCAGAAATTTCAGCCGGTACCTCCGCGCCCGATCTCGTCGCACGGTGGAGTACGGAACGACCAGATTCGTTCGACTCACTTTTTCTACTCGTCCGCGGGGCGTACTTCTTGAATCACCAAGTGTGTCAGCGGTTGCACTACGACGGGGTTACCGCGCATCCACTCTCCCAAGCGACGGCCCCCGACTATCTCGATCTTGTCGAAACGGTCGTCGCCAGTGGGCCGAGATATCGAAACATCAATTCTGGGTCAAAGAAGTAGCGGAAGGGGCAACGGTCATGGTGTGGAATCCAACTGTCGTACTCGGCGGAGCCAACAGTTTTGACGCTGTTTTGTGCACGGTCGACGACGGTGTCGCAGTGGTCTCGGTCAACCGCGCTGAGAAGGGAAACTCGCTCAGCCTCTCGGTCTTCCGAGAACTCAACACCCTCCTCTCACGTCTACACAATGAGGCCACAATCAGAGCTGTCGTGATCACCGGAGCGGGCGATCGAGCATTCAGCGCTGGGGCCGATATCAACGAGCTCGACGGGCTCGAAGGGGCTGCCGCTTACGAATTCTCGGCCACCGGCCAGTACGTTTTTGATCAGTTGGAAGACCTCCCTAAGCCGGTGATTGCGGCCATCAACGGGGCAGCCCTCGGTGGTGGACTGGAGTTGGCACTCTCCTGCGACATTCGCATCGCTGCAAGTACCGCTCGCTTTGGCCAGCCGGAAATCACCCTCGCCAACACCCCGGGCTGGGGTGGGACGCAACGCCTGCCACACGTTATTGGTGGTGGTCGTGCCATGGCGATGATGTTGACCGGGATCGCAATCGATGCTGAAACCGCGCTGGACTACGGACTCATCACCGAGATCGTCGTACCTGAACGACTCCGCGAACGTGCTCTTGAGCTGGCGCGCGAACTAGGCGCGAAGTCGACGCACGCCGTGCATGCCATCAAAGAAGCGGTGCATGTGGGTCGTGCCGGCGGGAATGAAGCGGGGATGCGTGCCGAACGGCTCGGCGTTGCGGCGTGTAGCGGCACCGTCGAACAAGTCGCCGCAGTCCGTGCGTTCTTGAACCGCGGCAAATAAGGCTTTAGGGAAGGAAAGGAAAAGGAACATGACAATTCTCGATGAGGTGTCAACACCGACCCGATACGGTCACGTCATCGACGGAGCAATCCGCCTTGGCGACGAGTCTGCAACGATTGAGCGCCGCAATCCGGCCACGGGCAACGTGATATCCGTATACGCGGGAGGTTCCGGCGATGACATCGATGATGCGGTAGGCGCGGGACGCAGGGTCTTCGATGCCGGTACCTGGTCGGAAGCAACCGGTATGGACCGCATGCGCACCCTTATGTCACTCGCTCAGCTGATGCGCGATCATCGTGAGGAACTCGCATGGCTGGATTCTTCCGAGGTGGGAAAGCCACTGCGGGTCGCTCTTAATGACACCGACGGCGCAATTGGCTTGATGGAGTTTGCGGCGAGCCTTGCGGCGGTCGATCACGGCGACATCCACACGAACCTGGGCAGTGACTATACCGGACTGCTGATCCGCGAGCCATTGGGTGTTGTTGGCGCAATCGTTCCATGGAACTTTCCTCTCCTCATCCTGTGCCAGAAGGTCGCATTCGCGCTCGCTGCTGGCTGCTCGATCGTGGCGAAGCCGTCAGAGTTCACGTCAGCGTCCGCAGTGAAACTTGCGGAACTTGCGCTCGAAGCTGGGGTGCCAGCGGGTGTCTTCAACGTCATCACCGGAGCGGGCGCCGCCGGTCAGGCACTTGCTGAACACATGGACGTTGACATGATCACGTTCACGGGTTCGACCGTCACCGGCCGACGTGTTCTGGAGGCGTCAAAGGGAAACCTCAAGAAGACGTCACTGGAACTCGGCGGCAAGGCCGCTCAGATTGTCTTTGCTGACGCCGACATCGATGACGCAGTTGAAGGTGTCGTGTTTGGCGCGACACATAATCAGGGCGAATGCTGTGTTGCGGGAGCGCGACTGCTTGTGCAATCGAGAATCGCGGACGAGTTCAACAAGCGCCTTGTTGAGCGCACCCGAGCCCTGAAAGTGGGCGCGGGAGACTCGGACTCCGACTTCGGGCCGATGATCCACGAGCAGCACTTGACGAAGGTTCTCGATGCGGTCAAGAGCGCGGAAAAAGATGGTGCAATCATCTTGACCGGAGGTTCCCGACTCACCGGCGGTGAATATGATGGCCACCCGTACATGGCGGCAACAGTGCTTGGAAACGTCACAGCCCGGTCTGCAGCGTTCCGCGAGGAGATCTTTGGGCCGGTGCTCACCGTGACAGAGTTCGACACGGTCGAAGAAGCAATTCACCTCGCCAATGCCGTGGAGTACGGGCTCGGGAATTCGATCTGGACGACAAACCTCAGCACGGCGCTTGACGTGATGCGGAAGCTCCGCAGCGGCACGGTGTGGGTGAACACGACCATCGACGGTGCGCCTCAAATGGCATTCGGTGGGTACAAGGCGTCCGGTTACGGACGAGAAATGGGACGGATGGGACTCGAAGAGTTCACCCAGTTGAAGTCAGTTCAGATTCGAACGGGAAAGCGCTCGGGATCTTTTGGGCTGAGGGATTGAGGAGAGGATCGCCAAGTTGGGAATCGAGATGACATCCGATACGTCGCGCAAGCCACTTAACGGTGTGAAGGTGCTTGACCTCAGTCAGATTCTGGCGGGGCCATACTGCACGCGTCTACTCGCGGATGCCGGCGCAGAAGTGATCAAGATTGAATCCCCGAGCGGTGACCCTTCGCGCAGGCTTCCGCCCTACATCAGCGACGAGCACAGTGGTTACTTTGCCAACTTGAATGCGGGCAAGCTTAGCGTGACGGCCAATCTGCGCGAACAGCTCGGGCTCGACCTCGTTCATGCATTGGCCGCAGAGTGTGACGTGCTCGTGGAGAACGTGCGCCCCGGCGCGCTGACAGCAAAGGGACTTGGTTATGACGACCTGTCCAAAGTTAATCCGCGGCTGATCATGGCCTCCATTTCAGCATTTGGTAACACGGGCGTATTCGCTGGCAGACCAGGTCAGGGCATCGTGGCTGAAGGATATGCGGGCGTCATCGATATGAATGGTGCGCTTGACGGGCCACCGCTTCCTTTGGGAATTGCCCTCGCCGACGTTTCGGCCGGAATCCATGCGTATGCCGCGATTGTGACTGCGCTCTACCGTCGTGACCGTGGAGATGGGCTCGGAGAGTACATCGATGTTGCGCTGTTTGATGCGTCCTTGCCGTTCCACGAGACCGCCTTCGTTGAAGTGGAGGTGGACGGCCCCTCAGTAAATCCGACGATGAATGGCTCTGAGCATCGGGCTGTTGTGCCCTACGGGGTTTTCGATGCGGGTGACGGCTATCTGGTGCTCGCGGCAGGAACCGAGCGCCT
>JBDSZO010000161.1:0-5044 GCA_039925105.1 Terrimesophilobacter sp.
GAGAACCTGATCGAATCGCAGACCACCATCAGCGACCTTGCCGAAGTGATGGTGCCGGTTGAAGTGATCTACGGATCACTTGACCCCTTCCTGACGCCCGCCGGACTACGCATCGTTGAGCGGTTGAGGCATGTGACCGTGCACAAGGTTGAAGCAAACGACCACCTCATCCGAAAGCGCCTGGCGCGGGTTGTGGCCACCGCTGTCGGTTAGCCGGAAATGGATCTCGGCAAACCGTGGCGCGCCTTTAGGCTGGAGCCATGAAGCGTAATCGTATGGAGCGTGCCGGTGTTGACGTCTCAGTGATCGGCCTTGGAACCTGGCAGTTGGGCGCCGATTGGGGCGACGTGGACGAGGCGGATGCTCGCGCCGTACTCGATGCGGCGGTCGCGGCAGGCGTCACCATGATCGATACCGCCGATGTCTACGGTGACGGGCGAAGCGAAACCATTATCGGAAACTACCTGGCCGACCATCCTGACCTCGACGTGTTTGTGGCCACCAAGATGGGGCGTCGGGACGTTCAGGATCCGTCAAACTTCACGCTGAGCACGTTTCGCGAGTGGACAGACAGGTCCCGCAGAAACCTGCAAACGGACACCCTGGACCTGGTCCAGTTGCACTGCCCACCCACCGCCGTCTTCTCGATGGATCAGGTGTTCGACGACCTCGACACGCTCGTCTCCGAGGGGGCGATCGCGAGGTACGGTGTGAGCGTCGAAAAGACCTCCGAGGCGCTCGCTGCAATCTCACGACCCAATCTGGCAAGTGTTCAGATCATCCTGAACGTGTTCCGGCTTAAACCACTGGATGCCGTGCTGCCGGCCGCGATCGACGCGGGGGTCGGCATCATTGCCAGAGTTCCACTCGCGTCGGGACTTCTCAGCGGCAGATACACGAAAGACACAACCTTCGCCGCGAACGACCACCGCACCTTCAACCGCCACGGGGAGTCGTTCGATGTCGGTGAAACGTTCTCCGGCGTGGACTTTGAGACAGGTGTTTCGGCCGCGCAGGAGTTCTCCGCGCTCGCGGAACAACAGGGGCTCACACCGGCGGTGGCGGCATTGGCGTGGCTAGCCCAGCTCGACGGTGTGAGCACGATCATCCCCGGAGCGCGCAACGCCGAGCAGGCAACCAGCAACGCAACGGCTGGGGATGTCACGATCGCGCCTGACTTCACTGCGCAGGTGACGGAGCTCTACGACCGCTACTTTCGGGCCACCATCCACGATAAGTGGTGAATTGCGACCCGCGAAACGAACGCTATGGCCGCATCGTCTGGATGGGCTCCGTGTCGGGGATCGGACTGGAGTCACGGCCACGCAGGTCCGGGTGTGCCCCACGGAAGATCATGGCGACCAGGAATCCGAGGAACGTGAGGATGCCGGCCACCCAAAACGCACCGTGGGCGTCGAACGCGTCAATCATGAACCCGGCCGCGGCAGAGCCAAGTGCTGCGCCAATGAGCTGTCCGGTGCCGACCCAGCCATACGCTTCCGCCGTCTCGCTAAACTTCACACTCGCTGACACAATGGTGAACATCACTGCCAACGCGGGCGCGACCCCCAGGCCAGCAATGATGAGCATCACCGAAAGCCACCAGAATTCCAGAAACGCCGAAGCGAGCGCGATCCCCGCGAACACGCCGAAGATCCGCACCGCCAGCGCCCACGGTCCGATCGGTCGATGCCCGAAGGCCAACCCTCCGACCAGCGAACCGAGCGCGAAGAAGGCCAGGACGATACCGGATTCCGGGCGGCCCTCGCCGAAGGTCGCGACGATTCCCGCTTCGACGGATGCCGCGCCACCGATCATCAGGAATCCGGTCACTGTCGCCAAGAGCACGGGCGGGCGGGTCAGAACGGCACCCAGCTTGCGCCGCGCTCTCGGGATGCGCACCTGTCCGACCTCGGGCGAGACGACGAACCAGAATCCACCACAAACCATGAACACGATGGCGACGACGATGGCCAGGACTGGACTGATCTGGGTTGCGACCAATGTGGCGAGGACCGGCCCGGCGATCCAGATGATCTCCTGTGCCGAGGCGTCCAGCGAGTACAGGGGCGTGAGCTGGTTGGAGTTGACAAGTTTCGGGTAAATGGTGCGCACGGCCGGCTGGATGGGCGGGTTGCTCAACCCGGCGATCAGACCGACAGCCATGTATACGGCGATCGGCAGTTTCGGCGCGAACGCAATTGTCCCGACGGCGGCGGAACAAATGATGAGCGTCAGCACGATGACGCGCCGCATCCCCCAGATGCCCATCCACCGGCTTGTGAGCGGCCCCGCAATGGCCTGTCCCGCGCTGGTCGCTGCGAGGACCAGGCCGGCAGCGCCATAGGAATGGTAGATCTGTTCGATGTGGATCAGAAACGCCAACGAGAGCATTCCGCCGGGGAACCGGGCGATGAGTTGTGCGGTCATCAGCCGGGCAACACCGCGCGTTTGAAGGAGGCTCAGGTAGCTGTTCACGAGACTCCCAGTCTATGGTGGGCGCCCCAGATGCCCGGCCGGTATCCAGCCAGAGAAATGTCGGTGGCTGGTGCTTGAATTCCCCTCAACAGGGTGTGGAGAACTCGTACAACTTATCCACAATTGTGGATGACACGCCCACTACATGTTGGGTTTATCAATTGCGCGGTACCGGCTATATAGTGGTGGAACCGCACGGCGGCGAAACCAAGTCAAAGTCGATTTGAGGATGCCTGGCACGACCGGTACACGCAGGATCACAGGCCCAATTCGGTCTGATGCAGGGGATGACAGAACCGCCGGTCGGGACGGTTTTTGAAGAAGTAGGAGAGCACTCATATGGGTATCACCGTCGTCAAGCGAAACGGGCAGCGCGAGCCGTACGACGCTAACAAGATCAACCTCGCCATCGAGAAGGCCAGTGTCGGCCTCGATGACAACATCACCTGGGTGACGCAAATCGCCAGTGAACTCGAGTTGACTCTGTTCGACGGCATTACCACCCAGCAGCTCGATGAGGCGGTCATCCAGGTCGCACTTCAGAATGTCAAGGATGACCCGGCATTCGATACGGTTGCCGCGCGCCTCCTGCTCAAGACGATTTACAAGCGTGTGCTTGGCGACTATGAGACCGATGAGGAGTTGCGCGCTCTCCACGTTGAGCATTTCGCCATGAACGTCCGCCGCGGTGTCGAGGAAGGTCTTCTCGACACACGCCTGCTGGACCTGTTCGACCTCGACCTGCTGGCAAACACACTGGAGCCGGACCACGACGACCTGCTCAAGTACATCGGCGTTGTCACGCTCAACAACCGTTACGGCATCAAGGGCCGCAACGGCGACGCGCTCGAAGTACCGCAGTACTTCTGGATGCGCATCGCCATGGGACTCTCGCTCAACGAGGCAGACCCAAATGGCCAGGCCATCAAGTTCTACGAAAAGATGTCGAAACTGGAATACCTTGCTGCGGGCTCGACGCTCGTGAACGCGGGCACGAGCTACCCGCAGCTGGCGAACTGCTTCGTCATGGAGATGCAGGACGACATTGAGCACATCGCCAAGACAACGCGCGACGTCATGTGGCTGACAAAGGGCACCGGCGGAATCGGGCTTTCGGTCACCAAGCTGCGCGCACAGGGCTCGCCCATCCGGTCCAATAACACCACGTCAACCGGCCCGATCCCGTTCATGCACACGATCGACTCCGTGCTGCGCGCGGTGAGCCGCGGCGGCAAGAAGTTCGGGGCACTGTGCTTCTACATGGAGAACTGGCACCTCGACTTCCCTGAGTTCCTTGACCTGCGTCAGAACTCGGGAGACCCATACCGCCGCACCCGCACCGCGAACACCGCCGTGTGGATCAGTGACGAGTTCATGAAGCGAGTGCAAAACGACGAAGCCTGGTACCTGTTCGACCCGCTGGAGGTCTCCGACCTCAACGAGTTGTATGGCAAAGCATTCTCCGACCGCTACGCCGAGTATGTTGCGATGGCGGATGCTGGCGAGCTGCACATGTTCAAGAGGACAACCGCGCGCGAACAGTTCAAGGCAATCCTGATCTCGCTTTCTGCATCAAGCCACCCGTGGTTGACCTGGAAAGACACGATCAACAACCGTGCCTTGAACAACAACACCGGCACCATTCACCTTTCCAACCTGTGCACCGAAATCTGCCTGCCACAGGATGAAGACAACGTTTCGGTCTGCAACCTGGCCTCCATCAACCTTTCGCAGCACTTCTCTGACGGAAAGATCGATTTCGCGAAGATCGAGGAAAGTGCCCGCATCGCCGTGCGCCAGCTCGACAACCTCATCGACATCACCCGCTCCAGCGTCGCGGAAGCCGACTTCTCCAACCAGCAGAATCGCGCAGTTGGTCTCGGAGTGATGGGCTTCACGGACGTGGTCGAGCGGATGGGCTTCAGTTACGAGAGCGAAGAGTCCTACGACCTGATCGACGAAATCATGGAGCACGTCTCCTACGCGGCGATCGACGAATCCGCAGAGCTGGCGAAAGAGCGTGGCTCATACACGAACTTTGAGGGCTCCGGCTGGTCGAAGGGACTCGTTCCGTTGGACAGCATTGCGCTGACCGAGGCCGACCGTGGCATCCCGATCAAGGTGAACCGCACGACGCGCCTCGACTGGGATGCGATGCGCGAGAAGGTCAAGGGAGGGATGCGCAACGCAACGCTCATGGCGATCGCGCCGACAGCCTCCATCGGCCTGGTTGCTGGTACGACTCCGGGGCTCGACCCACAGTTCACGCAGATCTTCAGCCGCTCCACCTCCTCAGGCAAGTTCCTTGAGGTGAACCGCAATCTGGTGCGCGACCTACAGGAGCTGGGACTTTGGGACAGCGTTCGCGAGTCGATCCTGCGCAGCCAGGGCGACATTCAGACCGTTGATTCCATCCCCGACCACCTGAAAGAGGTGTACAAGACGAGCTTCCAGCTGTCGCCGTACGCGTTCCTCGAGGTTGCCGCCCGCGCCCAGAAGTGGATCGACCAGGCGATCAGCCGCAACATGTACCTGGAGACACGCGACCTCGGCGAGATGATGGACA
>JBDSZO010000162.1:0-1516 GCA_039925105.1 Terrimesophilobacter sp.
GTCCGACGATTCCGAGGCCGAGTCCGGCGACGCAGGTCCAGAACCAGCCGCCAAAGCCCGCAGCAATCAGCGGGGCAAGAAGCAGAAGGACGACGACGAGGCCGACCAGCCAGAGGGCTAGCCCGACCAGTACCGCTTTGCGGTCATCCGTTTTGACCGGCTCAGGGTCTGCGAGACGTTCGGAGTCTTTGAGCCACAGTCGCATAGTTATAGGCTACAGACCACATACTCGATGCAGTTGACGAGAGCACGCACGTCATCCGGCTCGATGGCGGTGAAGGTGGCGATGCGCAGCTGGTTGCGTCCGAGCTTGCGGTACGGCTCCGTGTCGACAACACCGTTGGCGCGCAACGTCTTCGCGATGGCGGCGGCGTCGATCGCATCGTCGAAGTCGATGGTGACGACGACCTGCGATCGGTCATCCGGGTCGCCGACGAACGGGGTTGCGTAGTCGACTCCGGATGCCCAGTCGTAGAGCACCGAACTCGATTCGCGAGTTCGCGCATCCGCCCAGGCGAGTCCGCCGTTGCCGTTGATCCAGTCGAGCTGGTTCTCCAGCAGCAGCAGGGTGGTCAGGGCCGGGGTGTTGAGGGTCTGGTTGAGGCGCGAGTTGTCGACCGCGTTCTTGAGGCTCAGAAACTCGGGAATGTAGCGGTCGCTGGCGGCGATCCGCTCGACCCGTTCGATGGCGGCGGGGGAGAAGAGGGCGAACCAGAGTCCGCCGTCGGAGGCGAAGTTTTTCTGCGGTGCGAAGTAGTAGACGTCGGTTTCGCTGGCGTCGAACTGGATGCCGCCGGCGGCGCTCGTGGCGTCGATGACGGTGAGTACCCCGGGGTCGCCGTTGATGCGCGTCACCGGTGCCATCACGCCGGTGGAGGTTTCGTTGTGCGGCCACGCGTACACGTCGATTCCGGCGGTGGGGGAGGCGTCCGCACGTGAGCCCGGCTCGGCGTTGCGCACATCCGGTGCCTGGAGCCAGGGCGCGGCGGCGGCTTTGGCGAACTTTCCGCCGAATTCGCCGAACACCATGTTTTGGCTGCGGTTTTCGATGAGGCCGAAGGATGCTGCATCCCAGAACGCGGTGGATCCGCCGTTGCCGAGCACGATTTCGTAGCCGTCGGGTGCGGTGAAAAGTTCGCCGAATCCGGTGCGCACGCGCCCGACGAGGTCTTTGACGGGGGCTTGCCGGTGGGAGGTGCCGAGGATGGCGGAGCCTGCGCCGGTGAGGTAGTCGAGTTGTTCCTGCCGGACTTTGGAGGGTCCACAACCGAATCGTCCGTCGGTGGGCAGCATGGTGGCGGGCAGCATGGCGGCGGGAATGTTGGTGGGGGTGGAATGCTCCGGCATCCCCCAATTCTATGGTTGCCTCTGCGCGCATTTCGTCGGGCAAACGGAAGGCAAGTTCAGGTTAGGCTTGCCTCTAACGTGTGGGCCGGTAGGGAGGTGCTCGTGGCTGATCTGATCGATACCACGGAGATGTACCTCCGCACCATTTATGAGCTCGAGGAAGAGAACA
>JBDSZO010000163.1:0-8460 GCA_039925105.1 Terrimesophilobacter sp.
AGACTGGGGTGAGCGACGGGGCTCGAACCCGCGACATCCGGCTCCACAAGCCAGCGCTCTACCAACTGAGCTACGCCCACCATGCGTGCCGTCACCGGCACCGCCATCTATAGTATTACAGCCTTGCGGCGAAGTTCTCCACTACCGAAGTGGCGACAGTCTGCACAGCATCGGTGGTCGGTCCAGGGTCGGCAACGAAAGCCGTTCGACGGTAATACTCGAGCTCGCGAATCGACTCGAGGATGTCGGCGAGGGCACGGTGGCCACCATCTTTCTCGGGGGAGTTGAAGTAGACCCTCGGGATCCAGCGCCGCACAAGTTCCTTAATCGACGACACGTCAACGCTCCGATAGTGAAGGTGGGCATCAACGAGCGGCATATACCGAGCAAGGAATGTGCGGTCGGTTCCGATTGTGTTTCCGGCGAGCGGCGCCTGGCCCGCCACCGGGGCAAACCTCTGAATGTATGCCAACACTGCGGACTGGGCGTCCTCAAGGCTCACACCGTCAGCGAGCGCCTCGAGTAGGCCGGACTTCTCATGCATCGCGCGAACAAAATCACCCATGTTGTCCAAAGCTGGTTGGCTGGGGTTGATGACGATGTTGAAACCGGCATCGAGAATATTCAAGTTGAAGTCGGTGATAACCACCGCAACCTCGACAAGTTCATCAATGGTGACGTCGAGGCCCGTCATCTCGCAGTCGATCCAGACGAGTCGATCATTGCCGTTAGCCATTATTAAAGTCTATCGTCGCCGTCGGACACCAAAATCAGTTGGCGCCACCCGCGCCGATCGCTTCGGCCTCAACGATGCCCGACTCCGGACCAGAATTGATTCTTGCCAGGAAGCGGGTACCCACGATCACGATCACCGCTCCAAGCAGAACGGATCCGGCGGCAAAAAGATACGGTGTCGACGGCGCAAACGCATCGGCCAGCAGGGTGGCGATGGGTGGTGCGGCGGCCCCACCAAGGAACCGCACACCGGAGTATGCCGAGGAGGCGACCGAGCGCGGAAGATCAGTCGCCTCCATCACCGACTCCGTGAACACCGTGTTCAAAATGCCAAGCAACAGACCGCCGACGATGATGACAACCACCAGAATTGCCTGGGTTGAAATGAACACTGCTGCGGCAACGAGGTCGGCGGCGAGCAACGGGAGCACCGTTGCAAGCACTGTGGTGCGCTTGAGCGCTGCGGTCAACAGCGGCGCAACCCACACCGAGGTGACGGCCACCGAAACGCCCCAACCGAAAAACACCATCCCCAGGTTGATCGCATCCATTCCGAGCGGGAACGGGCTGTAGGCGAGTAGCACAAAGAATCCGATGTTGTAGAACAGTGCGGCAAGCGCGAGCGTCGCCAGGGCAGGGTTTCCCATTGCCCGAAAGGGTGCGGAGAGCTTAACCGGCACCCGGTCCTTGCGATCATCCGGCCCGAGAAGTACGACAATCGCGACAAACCCGGCCGCCATCAGCAGCGCAGTTCCGAAGAACGGGCCGCGCCAGCTGATACTGCCAAGGAGCCCGCCAAGGAGCGGTCCGACCGCAATTCCGAGGCCCAGCGCGGCCTCGTAAAGGATTATGGCGGAGCCGCTGCCACCGCTTGCAGCGCCCACGATGGTTGCCAGTGCTGTCGAGATGAACAGGGCATTACCCAGCCCCCATCCGGCACGGAATCCGATGATTGTCTCAACATCGCCGCTGAGGGCAGAAAGGAGTGAGAACGCGACGATCAGGGCCAAGCCGATCATGAGGGTGCGCTTGGCGCCGATGCGGCTGGATACCCAACTGGTGAAGAGCATCGCGAGCCCAGTGACCAGCAGGTAGCTGGTGAAGAGCAGCTCTGTCTGGGTGGGCGTCGCGTCCAGGTCGTTGGCAATCACCGGGAGGATCGGGTCGACAAGGCCGATGCCCATGAAGGCGATGACGCAGGCGAAACTGACGGCCCAAACTTGCTTTGGCTGATTCATAATGCCGGTGCCGGTTGGTGTTTCGTGCGCCATCAGGCTACCTTCCGTTCCACCGCAACCCGGTTGCTGAGGATCTCGACGGCGCGTGCCAATGTCGCCTGATCAGGCGTGCTGAGGTCCGAGAATCTGGGTGCGAGCGCGGTGGCGAGTTGCGCCCGCCAGTCTGACAACGCTGTCGACCCGACCTCAGTGATGGCGATCTGAGAGGCGCGCGAGTCATCAGTGTCCGCGATTCGGTGGACCAAACGGCCTGAACCGAGCTGATGAACCACTTTGGTCATTGAAGGCTGACTTACCCGAGCAGCTGCGGCGAGTTCGCCGATTCGCAGTGGCCCGTCAGTGGAAAGCACCGAAAGTGTGTGCCAGACCGCCGACGGGGTCGAGTTGCCGGTGGCTTGGGCGGCGAGTCTGGTCAGGCGGTGGGCGGTGACGATGAGTTGTGCAAGAAGTTCGATAGTTTTGTCGTTCACTCGTAAAGTATATAACTAATTTATATAAAGAGGTTATGAAAAATTTCTTGCTGTGAAAAGGTTTTGTGCGGAGCCTCGCGCGACGTGGTAGTAAGAGACATGAGCAACGACACCCCAACTCTCGCCCACGGCGACGAGTACATCGTGATCTTCTCCGGTGGTCCCAACGACGGGCAGACCGGCACCCGAATCAGCACCGATGGGTCATGGGACCCGGAGATCACCGTGCTCACAGCGGTTGACGGCAAAGAGACAATGATCGATTACAACGCCGGAACCTGGCGTGAAGTCGGAGGAAAGTTTCACGTCACCTACACCTACGACCAGGCCGACAGCGAGCCGGTCGAAGATCCGGCAGATCGCGGTGGAAGGCAGTAACTTCCGCGCAGAGGTGCCCCTGGTAGGAATCGAACCTACGACAAGCGGATTAGAAGGCCGCTGCTCTATCCACTGAGCTACAGAGGCCACTGATCTGCAGAGGCATCCCGTTTAGGGTACTACGAGCGTGCCAAAAGAGGCCCGAACGACCAGAGCGGTCGGATTATCGGTGGTCGGTGGGGATGGGACCGCTTTCGGCGCGTTCCACATCTGAATAGTCTTCCTTGTCGGCGTTCGGAGCAAACCGTTCGACAGGTTTCGAAGCGTCCTGCTGAGCCTGCCAGGCCTTCTGCTGGGCAACCAGGTCCTGTTCGGTGAGTGAGTCATCGTATGCCCAGGAGTCCAGATCATTCTTGAACAGCTTCTTCGCTCGGCCAGGATGCGCCTGCCAATCGATCAGTCGCTCCCGGAACTCTGCGAGCGACTGTTCGGCCTGAAAACTGAACGACACCGCCATTTTTTTGAGTTCCGCCAACTGATGCGCTGACCAGTTGGATGCCATCGCCGCGCCCGCAAGCGGCAACAAGCGAAGCCGCACATCACACTCCATCGCGACGTGGTCGGCGTGCTGCTGCTCCGGGCCCGACAGTGTGTTCCACTGTGCAAAGCGGCGGGCGGCACCAATCATTGCGGCGGTTGCTGATGCGCGTTCCTCGCGTTCGTGCATGGATATCACGCGTTTGGTTGCTCCGCGGCCGATGAGTGCAGCAATAACACCCGCAACCACTATTGCAACACCCGGCACGATCGCGGTCGCGACGATGTGCGCGCCAGCATCCGAATAGAACCAATAGACGAAGTCATCCCACCACTGCATGGAGGCAGGTTACCCCGGCCCGCTGCGAACCGCGGTCATTGGCTGGCGAGTCATGAAACCTGGCAAGCGCGGATCAGCGCTTAGCCGAAGCGTAAACAGTCGACTGCATCGTCAAAGTTCCAGAATTCGCCGAAATTGCGGAACTGCTTTCGTGCGGCGATCAGGCGCTTTGCCCGATACCGGTGTCCGCTCGGCTCCAGATAGCTCTCGACGTAGCCGAGCACCTCGCCATCCGCTCGGGTAACGCGCCACAACTCGTCGTGCAACGGGACGACGGAGATTCCTCGACGCAGTGTCTGGGCGCCTGACATCTCGCGACGTAGATCCGCGGGGTCGTGTGCTTCCTCGCGATTAAGTGTGGTCGTACCGGCGAAGTCGAATGATGTCACTCGTTTCTCCTGATGTTCAGCCGGCCGATTCTGTTGGGGACAATTTCACGGTAGGTGGTGCCACCGACATTGGCGTATCGAGTCCAACAATTGAGTCGGTGTCGTCAGCGGTGATGGCCAGGTTGGCTTCGACAACTTTCTCAGCGCGCGCAGTCTGCGAGACGACAATTCCTGCGAGCACAATCACTGCGCCAACAATCTGGATCAGGTTCAACGATTGGCCAAGCCACAGCCATGCAACCAGGAACGCGACGATCACCTCGGCCGAGGCGACAACGCCGACAGCAGTCGCGCTCAGGTGCCTCAAGGCAAGCAGCGACAGGAAGAATGGCGTGAAAGAGCCGAGGAGAACGTTCCACAACAGCGGAAAGGCCAGGGGCAGTTTGATGGCGGCCAACTGCCCACCAAGCGACACCGGGTGAAGGATGAGTGCCGGGTCGACCGTCCACCATTCGCTGAATAGCAGCCAGAACGCGGTGGCAACCAGCATGCTCCAAAACGCGACAGTCATCGGGGAAATGGCACCAACAACGCGCTCGCCGATCAGAAAGTACGAAGCGAGGCACAACGCCGCAGCGAGCGCCATTAGCACGCCGACCGTGTCCAGGTTGCTGGCCCAAATTTGGGCGACCACGGCGAGACCCAGAATTACGCACCCGATCGCCACCCACAGTCTCGCCCGAACCTGTTCCTTGAAGAAAAAGAACGCGACAAGTGCCACAAGGATCACGGCAAGGTATTCCAGAAGCAGCGCAATGCCAACAGGGATCACGCTGAGGGCGACCGCGTAGGTGTATTGCAACAGGGCAACCCCCACAACGCCGAGAACCGTCAGGGCGGCGAGCTGGCGTCCGGTAATTCGAAACGCGTTTCGGTTCGCGAACAGGAGCACAATTGCTGCGACGATCGCGGTGCCGGCGACACGAACAAGTGTGACCTGCGCCGGCGACACCCCAGCGTCGACGATGATCTTTGTGACACTTCCGTTCGCGCCGAACAGCAGCGCCGCACCCAGCGCGTAGAGGTACCCCACCGACTAACGCAGTCCGGTGCCGTGAACCGCAAACGGTTCGATTGCCTCGATCTCGGATGTCGTGAGCTCTGGTGCGTTTGCGGCGGCAAGGTTGTCTTCAAGCTGGCGAACGCTGCTTGCTCCGATGAGCGCGGAGGTGACCCGCGGTTCGCGGAGGACCCAGCTCAGGGCAAGCTGCGCGAGAGTTTGCCCGCGACCTTTCGCTATGTCGTTGAGTGCTCGTGCGCGCTCAAGATAGGCCTCGCTCAGGTTCTGCTCAGTCATCCACCGGCCCTCAGCGACTCGAGAGTCGGCAGGAATCCCGTCAAGATACCGATCCGTTGCCAGTCCTTGCGCGAGCGGCGAGAACACAATGCAGCCGATGCCCAGATCACCGATTGCGTCGAACAGGCCATCTTCGGGTGTCCGGTCGAACAGGTTGTAGCTCGGCTGGTGGATCAGAAGTCGGATGCCTTCCTCGGCGAGTGCCGCATGTGCGGCCCGCGTCTGCTCAGGGTCATAATTTGAGATCCCCGCATACAGTGCCTTGCCTTGACGAACTGCCGTAGCAAGAGCACTCATGGTCTCCTCGATGGGAGTGTCTGGGTCCGGCCGGTGGGAGTAGAAGATGTCGACATAGTCGAGTCCCATGCGCGCCAAACTTGCGTCGAGCGACGACAGTAAATATTTGCGTGAACCCCACTCGCCGTACGGGCCATCCCACATGTCGTAACCGGCCTTCGTCGAGAGGACCAGTTCGTCGCGGTAGGTGCGGAAATCCTCAGCAAAGATGCGCCCGAAGTTGCTTTCGGCGCTACCCGCCGGCGGTCCGTAATTGTTGGCTAGGTCGAAATGGGTGACACCAAGATCGAATGCGCGGCGCAGAATGGCGCGCTGAGTGTCGAGCGGACGGTCGGTACCAAAGTTATTCCACAGGCCCAGCGAAATTTTCGGAAGTTTCAGACCGCTGTTTCCGGTGCGAGCGTAGGGTGTCTGTTGGTACCGATCCGGGGAGGCGTGGAAGCTCATGTGGTTAGCCTACGACCGGTTGAACGTCGGCTTCGCGGGTTCCAAGCTTCAGCGCTTAGAGTGAAGGCGATTCTTTGGTTCACAGCGAACACGGCCCGGCTTTCACGTGGGCCATTCGCTCGTCCAGTCACACGGAAGGGAACGATGATGTCCACCCCACAGGATGCCGTTGCTGAAAAGACCTGGGTTGCCTTTGGTCCAGCCGGTGCGCTCGGCACCGTTCACAAGATCGCTGACGGTTATACGTTCAAACTCCTGAGCGACGAGAACTACCGAGCGAACTATCCATCGCTGGATGTGGCCAAGAATGCTCTCTACGCGGCCCTTGACCCCGGAACGGACTGGCCAGAGTTTCGCGAGCACTGACATTCACGAGCGCTTTTTTTGGCGACTGAGCTTGGGCGGTTGCGGCCCGCTCTTCTCCTCCACCGCAGAGCCGGCGATCGGGTTTTCCACTGCTGCAGATCGATCGTCCGCATGGTCTGATTGGTTGCTGCACACTTGCTCGCATGACTGACACCATTACCGTCACCGGATACGTTGCGACCGAGCCCCGCCATCTGGTTACCGCTGCAGGGCTTTCCATCACCACATTTCGACTCGCCTCCAACCTGCGCCGCCTGGACCACAAGTTGGGCACCTGGGTCGACGCGGGCACCAACTGGTATTCCGTTTCTGCTTACCGTGGTCTCGCCGAAACTGTTGCCAATTCGATCAAGCAACGCGACCCTGTGGTCGTTGTCGGCCGGCTCCGAATCCACGATTGGGACAACGGGGTCAAAACCGGGATTAATGTTGATCTGGACGCCGACACGATCGGCCATAACTTAAGGTGGGGCACCACGGTGTTCACCCGAACGATTCGGTCAACTTCCACGTCCGACCTCGACCCCGGCGAGGTGGCGGGCGATGACGAGAGTGGTCCCGACTGGACTTCGAATGACGGCGGGCAACCGTCAGACGAGGCGGAATCGGTTGCCGAGCCGGCGACCGAGCGCAGCGAAGTGGTTGTGCCGTTTTAGTTGTGGCGTGCCCGTTGCTTCCACAGCCAGCAGTGGTCCGGCCTCCGACATAGACTCTTACGGAGAATCGTACAGAGACTCGTGTGGGGCCGCGACCGCGGCGGGAGAGGCTGCAGTGGTGCGCAATAGTTTGGGCGGCAGAGCGTTGCTCATTGCGGTCGGCATCGCCCTCGTGCTTTCCGCGTGCACGTCGGTGCCGGCACCGACGCCTTCTCCACCCGAGCCGGGTGTGAGCGCGAGCGCAAGTCCCAACCCAAGTTCGTCCGCAGCACCTGGCGTGGCGCCAACGCTGCTGCCCGATGGCACGGCGTTAGCCAATCGGGCCTACTTCGACTACGTCAACAACACCCTGTTCACGAAAGATCCGAACGCTGAGGGTCGCGCAATTATTGACAATTTGATCAGAGCCGGTTTCGACAAAGCGTCGCTCCAGGTGACTCCTGACAAGACCGCAGTGCTCGGCTTGAAGGCCGACTCCATCGAATTTTCGGTGCGCGCATTCGACCAATGCCTGATCGGCCAGATAAGCGGTCATGGCTATCACAGCATCATCGGACCGACGGTGAGCGACGGAGTGTGCCTGGTAGGGAAGACCCGCCCGATCGACTGGCGCTAGTCGGCATCTGCAGTCGACTGCAGCTGGCACTGACCACTCTCGCGCCTTTCGTAGACTGGTGTCATGGCCGAATTTATTTACTCGATGGTGCGCGCCCGCAAAGCGGTCGGCGACAAACTCATTCTCGACGATGTCACCATGTCGTTCTTCCCCGGCGCAAAAATCGGAATGGTCGGTCCGAACGGTGCCGGAAAGTCGACGATCCTGAAGATCATGGCCGGACTCGACACCCCGAGCAATGGTGAGGCCCGCCTGAGCCCCGGCTTCAGTGTCGGCATCCTCATGCAGGAACCTGAGCTCGACGAAGACAAGACCGTTCTCGAAAACGTGCAGGAAGGCGTCGGCCCGATCAAGGCCAAGGTCGATAAGTTCAACGAGATCTCCGCAGCCATGGGCGAACCGGATGCCGACTTCGACAAGTTGCTCGCCGAAATGGGGGTGCTGCAGGAAGCCATTGACGCTGCAGACGCATGGGACCTTGACTCCCACCTGGAGCAGGCTATGGACGCACTGCGTACCCCGCCAGGTGACGAACTCGTCGCGCACCTTTCCGGTGGTGAGAAGCGCAGGGTTGCGCTTACAAAGCTCCTGCTGCAGAAACCCGACCTTTTGCTCCTGGACGAACCGACCAACCACCTGGATGCCGAAAGCGTGCAGTGGCTGGAGCAGCATCTGGCCAAGTACGCCGGCGCAGTCATCGCCGTCACCCACGACCGGTACTTCCTCGACCACGTCGCCGAATGGATTGCCGAGG
>JBDSZO010000164.1:0-2409 GCA_039925105.1 Terrimesophilobacter sp.
GCGATGCACTCCTCGTCGACACGATCTCACGCTCCGATACCTACCCGACCGTGGACATCCGCGAAGACAACGTGCAAATGTCGCACGAGGCGACGGTGTCACGGGTGAGCGCAGAGCAGCTCTTCTACCTGATGTCCCGCGGGATGACCGAAACAGAAGCCATGGCGATGATCGTTCGCGGCTTCATCGAACCGATCGCCCGCGAACTGCCCATGGAGTACGCCATGGAATTGAACAAGCTCATTGAAATGAGCATGGAAGGATCTGTCGGCTAACGATGTCAGCTTCGTCGACCACTCCAGAAGTGTCAGTTATTCACCGGCCAACACATTCGGCCAAACTCGACCACTCGAAACTGATGTCAAAGCAACACAGTGACGGCGGTTGGGGCCTCATCCCAATTCAGAGCCGTGCTGGTCGGTTCGCCTCATACGATTTCGCCGACTTTGAGAAGGTGACCGGTTTCGAAGCGGAGTGGAAGTACACACCGATACGCGACCTCTCCGCAGTTCTTGATGGCACCCTCGACGGCGGTCGCTACGAGTACACCGTCGACGTCGACACGGAACTCTCAGACGGCATCCTGGTCGACTGGGTTGGCCGTACGGATTCACGCATCGGGACTGTTGGCAGACCGGAAGAGCGCGCATCCGCCAACGCATGGTCGACGTTCAACGAGGCTGTGATGGTTTCAGTCTCTGGGGATGAACTTGCAGAGGTGACCATCGATCGAACCGCGTTCGGCTCCACCGCACGCGCCGCCCACCTTTTCATAGACGCGCAGCCAAATAGCAACGGCATCGTTGTGCTGAACAATTCTGGAAGCGCACTCCTGAGCGAAAACGTAGAGATTTCGGTCGGAGACGGGGCGAAGCTGACGGTGGTGAGCGTTCAGGAGTGGGACCACGGCGCCACCCACCTCGCCTCGCACTTCGCCCGTCTTGGCAAGGACGCCACGCTCCGCCACGTTGTCGTGTCTCTCAGTGGGTCGATCGTTCGCGTCAACACAAACGCACACCTGGTCGGCGAAGGCAGCTCTGTCGAACTGTTCGGCGTGTACTTTGCGGATGCCGGCGAACACCTCGAACAGCAGACGTTCGTGAACCACGACGCACCGCACTCGAAATCCAGGGTCAGCTACCGGGGTGCGCTGCAGGGGAAGAATGCACGGACAGTATGGATTGGCGACGTGCTCATTCAACCGAGCGCACCCGCAACCGACAGTTACGAAGAGAACCGCAACCTTCTGCTCACCGACGGCACCCGTGCAGACTCCGTCCCCAACCTCGAAATCGAAACCGGCGAAATCGCCGGTGCTGGCCACGCCAGTGCCAGTGGGCGATTTGACGACGAACAATTGTTCTACCTGGCGTCCCGTGGGATTCCAGAGGATGAGGCCAGACGGCTGGTCGTTCGAGGGTTTCTTTCAACGATCATCCAGAAAATCGGGGTTCCGATGGTGGAGAAAAGGCTGCAGGATGCCATCGAAGCCGAGTTGCGGGTCGCGGCGAAAGGATTGACGACGTGAGTGCGGTCAAGGTCTGCGCCGTGACCGACGTCGAACTCTCCAGTGCAGTTCGCGTTGTGATCGATGACCAACCGATTGCCCTCGTGAAAGACTCTGCAGGGGACATTTTTGCCATCGGTGACACCTGCACGCACGGTGATATTTCGCTGTCTGAAGGTTTCGTCGAGGACGAAACGATCGAATGTTGGGCGCACGGATCCCAGTTCTCGCTGCGCACCGGCCAGGCGCTCACCCTTCCGGCCTATGAGCCGGTTCCCATCTACACAGTGACCATCGTCGATGGAGATGTATACATCGACCCAACACCCAGATTCGAATACGACAGAAAAGAAGCTTGAGACCATGCCAGTACTTGAAATCAAGGACCTGCACGTCAGTGTAGAGACGGAGCACGGGACCAAGTCGATCCTGAACGGGGTCGACCTGACCGTGAATGATGGCGAAACCCACGCCATCATGGGCCCGAACGGTTCGGGCAAGTCCACGCTCGCCTACACAATCGCCGGTCACCCCAAATACACTGTGGGGAGTGGGTCGATCACCCTCGACGGCGCCGATGTACTGAGTATGACCGTTGACGCGCGTGCACGAGCAGGGCTGTTCCTCGCCATGCAGTACCCGGTGGAGATCCCCGGCGTCACCGTGACCAACTTTCTCCGCACCGCCAAGACCGCAATCGACGGACACGCCCCGGCGATCCGCGACTGGATCAAAGACGTCAAGACGTCCATGGGCAACCTGCGGATGGACAAATCCTTTGCCGACCGCAACGTCAACGAAGGATTCTCTGGGGGCGAGAAGAAACGCCACGAAATCCTTCTGATGGAGTTGCTGAAACCAAAGTTCGCAATACTTGACGAAACCGACTCCGGCCTGGACGT
>JBDSZO010000165.1:0-6963 GCA_039925105.1 Terrimesophilobacter sp.
CCGGCACGATCGGTTCACCGGGTTCCCCGTTCGCGTCGAGGGCGTACCAGACCGGAATCGGTACTCCGAAGAACCGTTGACGCGAGATGAGCCAGTCGCCGGTGAGGCCGCCAACCCAATTCTCGTACCGCGTTCGCATGAATCCGGGCGCAAAATTGACCTCGCGGCCCCGCTCAATGAGGGTGTCCCGAAGGGTCTCATCGCGCGCACCATTGCGGATGTACCACTGGAGAGTGCTCACGATCTCGAGCGGTTTGTCACCCTTCTCGAAAAACTTCACCGCGTGGGTGATCGGCCTCGGTTCTCCATCCAGGTCCCCACTGTCCGTCAGCAACTCGACCATGCGCGCCTTCGCGCTGAACACGGTCTTGCCGGCGAGTTCAGCAAAGGCAGACTTTGCCTGATCCGACTCCAGCGCATTGGGAGCGTCCGCGATGATGCGGCCGTCGCGGCCGATGATTGTGCGGTTTGGCAGGTCAAATTCGCGCCACCACACCACATCGGTCACGTCACCGAAGGTGCATATCATGGCAATGCCAGAGCCTTTGTCCTGCTGGGCGAGGTGGTGCGCGACGACCGGGACCTCCACTCCGAAGATGGGGCTGAGTACGGTGGTGCCAAAGAGCGGCTGGTATCGCTTGTCCTCCGGATGTGCAACCAGGGCGACGCAAGCGGCCAGCAGTTCTGGCCGGGTCGTTTCGATGTAGACGGGTTCGCCATCAGGTTTGTGGAACGTGACGCGGTGGAACGCAGCCGGGACTTCCTTGTCTTCCAGCTCGGCCTGCGCGACCGCGGTGCGGAAGGTCACATCCCAGAGCGTTGGCGCTTCTGAGCGGTACGCCTCGCCGCGTGCCAGGTTGCGGAGGAACGCTCGCTGGGCGGCAGTTTGGGCTTCCGGCCCGATGGTGCGGTAACTCTGGTCCCAGTCGACGGAGAGGCCAAGCATGCGCCACACCTCCTCGAACTGCTTCTCGTCTTCGACCGTGAGCGTCTCACAGAGTTCGATGAAATTTCGCCGAGAAATTGGAAGTTGGTCGGCCGCTTTCGAACTCTTGTTGTCGCCGCCCTCGAAGGGCGGCGTGAAGTCTGTGTCGTAACTAAGCGACGGGTCGCAGCGAACACCGTAATAGTTCTGCACACGGCGTTCGGTTGGCAGACCGTTGTCGTCCCACCCCATCGGGTAGAACAGGTCCTTTCCGCGCATCCGCTGGTAACGAGCGGCGAGGTCCATGTGCGTGTAGCTGAAGACGTGGCCGATGTGCAGCGATCCGGATGCCGTCGGCGGTGGGGTGTCGATCGAGAACACGCTGTCCCGTGTAGCATTCTCACGGTTGAATCGGTAGGTGCCCACCTCGTTCCAATGGTTTCCCCACTTGCTCTCCAGCCCTTCGAGGGCGGGCTTGTCTGGGATATTCGAGGCCATGGGGCGTCTCCGGTTTCGCTATATGCGGCACCGTGTCGTGTGCTGAGGTGCCTGAGTGTGAGTTGTACATCCCATGGTAGCCGGGCAGCATCACTTGGTGAGCGTGATGGTCCGGTTCGTCTGGCCGCCAGAGCCTTTGATGCTCACCGTGTAGATCTGTGACGCAACGGTGCATTGGTAGTCAAGATCGAACGTGCCCGAGGGGGGAAGGCCTGCTTGGTATGGCTGGGCAAAAGCATTGGTGGTTCCAACGCCAATCGCCGCTTCGCTCGCACCGGCACTGGTCCAGGTGAAGGTGACGGTGACCGCAGAGTCGCTCGTGCAGCCAACCGAAGTGTTGTTCGCCGGTGAGAAGGTGACAAACGTGGGACTGGCCTGCGCTGGGGGTGGCGATGCGGACGGTGACGTGTTCGGGGATTTACTCGGCGACGGTGACGGAGACGCACTCGGCTCTTGTGACCGGGAGGCGGACGGTGTTCCACTCGCCGACGTGCTCGGCAGCGGCGCCGGCTGGGACGTCCCGAGCTTTCCAGTGATCAGCAAGGTCAAGACGACGGCGACCGCGACGAGCAGCAAGCCTCCGATAATCGACAGCACGATAATGAGGGTCCGCGACCGGTTCGGTGTTCCGCCAGCCCGGCCGTGTGACGGCCCTTGTGGGGGCGGGCCACCTGGTCGTTGAGGCGCAGGCTGATTGAACGCGACAGTTGGCGCATCGGCGGCGCGCGGGTCGAATGCCTCCGTTGGCGGGTCCTGGCTCATGGCGTACCTCGAGACGCTTCGGATGCCGCCCGCGTGGTTCTCTCAGCCGGCGCGCCGGTCATGGGACAACGCCCACCGTTGCTGGCGTCGGTCGTGAGAAATCATAGCGCCAGTGCCCGAGGCACACCAGAGCCGCTTCGTCACGAGGCGGAGACGACGATGTCCTCCCTCACCCGCATGCGTACCGCAATGAGCGAAGCGACCAGGGTGAATACGGAAAGCACGGCCAAGACGATGCCCGGATGCCACCATGCGGCATCCGTCGCCTGGGAAAGTGCCGCGGTGACTGCGGGGATGAAACCGGAGATGACGGCCGCGACACTGTAAGAAATCGAGAGCGCGCTGTACCTGACCGGTCCGGCGAACAGGTCGGCCATGAGCCCACCCAATCCGGCCCAGGCGAGGGTCGGAAGGATCCCGCCGATGATCATGGTGCCGACCAGGATTGGGAACGTGGCGAACTGCAGTAGCCAGTACATGGGGAAAGCGATGAGCAGGGTACCGAGTGCGCCGATCGCGACCACCCGTGCCGATCCGATCCTGTTTGCCCACACGCCAAAGAGGGGAATGGTGACCAGTTGAAGCAGGCTGCCAATCAGCGTCGCCTGGAACAACTCCTGGTAGGAAAAGCCAAGATTGTTGACACCGTAGGCGATCGTGTAGGTGTTCATCAGCGAGTAGGAGCCAATACCGAGCAGCGCCGCGGAAATGGCGACCGCGACCGCGAATGGGTGGGTGCGGAACACATCCAGCACCGGGTTGCGCGAACGCCGGTCAGCTTTCACCAGAGACTTGAAGATCGGTGTCTCGTCGATGGCCAGACGCAGGTAGAGCGAAACAGCGAGCAGCGGGAATGCCAGTAGGAACGGGATACGCCAGGCCCAGGCGAGCATATCCTCCGCGCTGACAGTGAGGGTCAGAAGCAGGAATAGCGCGCCGGTGAGGATGGTGCCGACCGGGGAGCCGAGCTGGGGGAGTGCCGCGTAGAACCCGCGGTTCTTTGGGCTCGCGTGTTCGGTTGCCAACAGTATGGCGCCGCCCCACTCGCCGCCGAGAGACAGCCCCTGGACGATCCGCAACAGGGCGAGAAGGATCGGCGCCAGGACACCGATGCTGGCAAAGTCGGGGAGCACGCCGATGGCGCCGGTTGCGATGCCCATGATGCCGATCGTCCACAGGAGTGTGCGTTTGCGACCGATCCGGTCGCCGAGGTGTCCGAACAGCACGGCACCGAGTGGGCGGACCAGGTAGGACATGGCCAACAGCAGGAAGGAGAGGATGGTGCCGGCAGCGCGATCCTGGTCCGGGAAGAACAGTGGTGCACTGAAAATGGCGCTGAAGTAAGCGAACACGTAGAAGTCGTACGATTCGAGGGATGTCCCGACGAAGGATGCCCAAACGACTTTCTTGGCAACCTTCGGGTTCGATGGTTGGACGACAAGGGGTTCGAGGTCTGTCGCGGTCACGCGTCACCGTTCTTTCAGAGCATGATTGATAATTGGACTCAGTACAAGAATAGATACTAGTGGGGTGATGACATGAGCACCGAACGTATTACGGCGGGCCGTCCGCGCTCATCGTCGAGGTCCACCATCGAAGAGGCGGCGGCGGAACTTTTCCTCGAACAGAGCTACGGTGGCACAACAGTCGATGAGATTACCCAGCGTGCCGGGGTGAGCAGGGCGACGTTCTTCAACTACTTCGACGCCAAAAGCGACCTGCTCTGGATGGACGCGGATCGCGCCCTCGATGCGCTGGATGCTCGGTTGGCTAACGGGGCGGAGCTTATCGACGCGGTCTCGGCAACAGCATCCGAAATCGGTCCTGAACGCGTTCCACTTGCCGTGACGCAGGCCGAGGTGATGGGAACCGGTGAGGAATTGGTGTCGTCGGGGCTCGTGCGCGTTGGGCGACTGGTCTCGATGGTGCGTGCAGCGATCATGGCCCATCCGCCACAGGAGCACGACGAGCTCGTTGTGGCGGTCCGCGCCAACGTGCTCGCGGGCGCGCTCGTTGCTGCATGGTCAACCTGGATTCGCGGTGGCGTCGAGCGGCGTCCGCTTTCCCGTTATCTTGACGAAGCTATTGCACTAGTTCAACTATAACAATACGATTGGCGTGTGCTGATTCGAATCGACGCGACCTCCGGCGTACCACTGTTCGACCAAGTCGCCGGCAGCATCCGCGCGTCAACCATCGCCGGCACCCTCGCCGCCGGCGAACGCCTGCCCTCGGCACGGGCACTCGCCGCATCGCTCGACATCAACGTGCACACGGTCTTGCGTGCATACCAGCTGCTGCGGGACGAAGGGATCATTGACCTGCGACCGGGGCGCGGAGCCATCGTGACGGGGCGACCTGCCGCAGGCTACGAGGCACTCAACGTCGCTATTGCGGCAGTCATCGACGAGGCACGCAAGCTCGACATTGGGCACACTGCGATCGCCGCACTGATCAGGCAGGCCTACAAATGACCGATCGCCACCCCGCCCGCGTATCCCGTTTTGCAGGACATCTTGGCATTTTGGGATGCCTGGTCAATTAATAACTGCGGAGGTGGCCGGATGTCCTGCAAAACGGGAAGACTCAGGAAGGGTTTGGCGTGCGGGCGGAGGTGAGTTGAGGATGCGCGGCGCCCACGTGGCGCGGTATCCTTGGTAAAGAGGCTTCGATCCGACCATCACCGGGGAGCTTTCGGAAGAACAGCGTTTCGACGCACAGGCGTCTAGGTGCACAGTAGAACCGAACGGGTTGGCCCGTCATCGCCAGCAATGAGCGGCACGAACGCACAAAGAACAAGTTGAACTGACTTGCTCGACTGTGGGCGTGCAAGCGAGGTGGTACCGCGGTTCCGGCCGTCCTCGTGTTGAGACAACGCACGACCCCAGTCCAGCACGAGAGTTGACGACCGATGACCTACCCGCGTCCCACCGATGGCGAACCGAGCAAACCGCTGAGCCCGAGCCCACGCTTTCCTGAGCTTGAGGAGCGTATCCTCGAATTTTGGGCGAAGGATGACACCTTCCAGGCATCCATCGAGCAGCGCGAAGGCTCCACAGAGTGGGTGTTTTATGACGGCCCGCCGTTCGCGAACGGTCTGCCACACTACGGGCACCTGCTGACCGGGTACGCGAAGGACCTTTTCCCGCGCTTCCAGACCATGCGCGGCAAACAGGTTCATCGTCGCTTCGGCTGGGACACCCACGGTCTTCCCGCAGAACTTGAGGCTGAACGCCAGTTGGGCATCACCGACAAGAGTCAGATCGAAGAAATGGGCATTGCGGCGTTCAACGCCGCAGCGAGGGCGTCCGTGCTGAAGTACACGAAGGAGTGGGAGGAGTACGTCACGCGGATGGCCCGCTGGGTCGACTTCGACAACGACTACAAGACTCTCGATGCCCCGTACATGGAGTCGGTCATCTGGGGTTTCAAACAGCTTTACGACAAAGACCTCGCCTACGAGGGATACCGGGTGCTGCCGTACTGTTGGCGCGACCAGACCCCGCTGTCCAACCATGAGCTTCGAATGGACGACGACGTCTACAAGATGCGCCAGGACCAGGCGGTCACCGTCACCTTCCCGCTCGTAGGCGAGAAGGCAGAATCGCTTGGGATCGACGGAGTTCTAGCCCTCGCCTGGACGACGACACCGTGGACGCTTCCGACGAACCTCGCGCTCGCGGTGGGTCCTAACGTTGAGTACGCGGTGGTACCCGCGGCAAACGGAGCTGCCAGCTACCTACTGGCCGCCGACACCATCAGCAGCTACTGTAAAGAACTTGGCTACGCCTCTGCCGAGGATGCTGGCGCTGCCGTCACCAGAACCCTGAACGGTTCAGAGCTGGACGGCATCCGCTACGAACGTCTGTGGGATTTCTACTCCGACACTGAGCAATACGGCACCGAAAATGCGTGGCAAATGCTCGTTGCGGAATATGTCGAAACCGGTGAGGGCACCGGCATCGTTCACCAGGCCCCCGCTTACGGCGAGGATGACCAGATCGTTTGTGCCGCAGCAGGCATCCCGGTGATCATCTCGGTGGATGACGGTGGACGCTTTCTGCCCACTGTTGCAACTGTTGCGGGCCTTCAGGTGTTCGACGCGAACAAACCGCTCACTGGTGAACTGCGCGAGATGGGGCGACTGCTCAAGGTCGCCAGCTATGAGCACAGCTACCCGCACTGTTGGCGCTGCCGCAACCCGCTCATCTACAAGGCGGTGTCGAGCTGGTTCGTGAAGGTGCCCGAGTTCCGCGACCGCATGGGCGAACTCAACCAGCAGATCAACTGGGTACCGGAGAACGTCAAGGATGGCCAGTTCGGCAAGTGGTTGGCGAATGCCCGCGACTGGTCGATCTCCCGCAACCGCTACTGGGGCTCGCCGATCCCGATCTGGAAGAGCGACAATCCCGATTTCCCGCGCGTGGACGTTTATGGTTCGCTCGCAGAAATGACGCGCGACTTCGGCCGGATTCCGGTCAACGAACAGGGCGAGCCAGACCTGCACCGGCCATTCATCGACGAGCTCACCCGGCCGAACCCTAACGATCCGACCGGCAAATCAACGATGCGCCGTATCGAGGATGTGCTCGACGTCTGGTTCGATTCAGGTTCGATGCCGTTCGCCCAGGTGCATTACCCGTTCGAGAACGAGGACTGGTTCGACACGCACAGCCCGGCAGACTTCATCGTCGAATACATCGGCCAGACCCGCGGCTGGTTCTACCTTCTGCACGTGCTCTCGACGTCCCTCTTCGACCGGCCGGCCTTCAGCAACG
>JBDSZO010000166.1:0-3141 GCA_039925105.1 Terrimesophilobacter sp.
CTGAGGGTCCACAATCCGCCAAGCACGAGAGGAAGCAGAGCGAGTCTTCCTGCGATTCCCGGCCACAGGAGCGGCACGAAACGCCAGGCAAGTGCCATAAGCACGCATCCCAACGCAAAAAAGATCGCCTGCAGCCCTGCGAGAGCGAGCCACGGAACCGGGCCGAGGTAAATGGTGAGCCAGAAGATGTGGGTTCCCCAGAAGCTGAATCCGCCCACCAGACCGACCAGCAATGCCTCACCGGTCCTGCGGCCGCGCAAGGACCAGATCATCATCGCCGTGCCGATAAAAACCAACGGCCACCAGCCCCGATCAGGGAACGCTGCCGCGTTGATCGGCCCGGAAAGCGCTGCAGCGAAGACTGAGACCCACAGCGCTGTTGGCGGGCGTGAGGTCGGTCCTGAGAGCGGCGCTGTGAGCCGCGCTGAGGTCGGCGCTGTGAGCGGAGCCGCGAGGACCCGTTCGCGTACTGGGGGTTTCATCGGATCAAGCCTAGGGTGCCATACACGAGTGCTCAGCCGACACTGGAGTAGGCCACGATGCCGCGTCGCACCGCGTCGAGAGCGTGCCGGGCCGTCGGGCCGACCGGGGCGTCGGCAACAACTGAGAGTTGATCGAGCAGGTCGATGGTCTGCTTGGTGATACGAACGAAGTCGCCGGCGGCGAGGTCAGCATCCTGAAGCACGGTGTCGAGTGCGCCCCCGCTGGCCCATCGGCTCATGGCAAGCGCCAGGCGGGCTGAGATCGGATCACTTCCGGGAAGTCGATGCTCTCTCTCGAGATCATCCAGTGTGCTCCACAGTGACGTGGTCTTCTCCAGCGCAGTTCGGAACGCGCCGCGGGGCAGTCGATGGTCGGAAAGTGCACCGTCGTCGCGTCGTGGCTCGTACACGATTGTGGCAGCCATGGCGGCAAGTCCTGCCGGATCGAGCGAGTCCCAGGCTCCGGTGCGCAGGCATTCCGCCACCAGGAGGTCACGTTCGCCGTAAATTCTGCGCAGCATCTTTCCCGGATCGGCGACCACAAGCTCATTGCCTTTCGCGACGAGGTAGCCGAGCTCCACCAAAATGTCGGTGACGCGGTCGAAGAGTTTCGATATCAGGCCGGTCCTGTTGTTGATTTGGCGCCGCAAATCGTTGGTGGAGCGCCCCAGGGTGAACCATCGTTCTGCCCAGCGTGCGTGAGCTTCCCGATCGTTGCAGGAGTGGCACGCATGGCGGCGCATCCGCGTGCGCAGTTCGGTCAACTGCTTTTGCCTGCGGTCCCGCTGACCACGCGTCGACGTGCGCGTAGTGTTTTCCCCTTTTCGTTCGAGGTCGCTCAGTTCGCGGCGGATTCCCGCATAATCGGCAAAGTCGCCAAGGTGGCAGGTCATGGCCTTCTCGTAGCCGCGCAGCGTTTCTTCCTGGCTGCGCACCTTGCGGGCAAGGTCGACCACGCCGCGGTCGGCCTGAAATTGGGCGAAGGAGGTTTCAAGAATTGCGCTGGTGCGTTCCTTGCCGAACTGGGCAACCAGGTTGACCGCCATGTTGTAACTCGGACTGAAACTTGAGTTGAGCGGGTAGGTTCTCCGAGAAGCCAGTGACGCAACCGCCTGTGGGTCGAGACCATCCGTCCACTGGATGACCGAATGACCTTCGACGTCGATACCGCGGCGCCCGGCTCGGCCGGTCAACTGGGTGTACTCCCCCGGCGTTATCGGCACACGGGCCTCGCCGTTGAATTTCTCCAGTTTCTCCAGCACGACAGTTCTGGCGGGCATGTTGATTCCGAGGGCGAGGGTCTCGGTGGCAAACACTGCCTTCAAAAGCTTTCGCCGGAACAGGTCTTCAACAACCTCTTTGAATGCCGGAAGCATTCCCGCGTGGTGTGCAGCAACCCCCCGCTCAAGGGCACCAAGCCACTCCCAGTACCCGAGAACCGCAAGGTCTTCGTCAAGAATTGTGCGGCAGCGTTCCTCCACAATGGCGCGGATTTCATCACGCTCTGCAGCGCTGGTGAGCCGAGCCCCAGACCGAATCACCTGACTCACGGCGGAATCGCACCCGACCCGGCTGAAGATGAAGAAGATTGCCGGAAGCAGGTTGCGCTCTTCCAAAAGCCGGATGACGGCCGTACGATCGAGCCGGGATTCTCGTGGGCGACCGCCGCGGGAATGGTATCGACCAACATCGCGCATTTGCCGGGCACTGAGGGTGCGGCCACCGTATCTGGCCATCTGCACCAACTCCGGGTTGACCCGGTGGAAGTCTTCGTTGCCGGTACCTCCCACTGAGCCTGTCGAAGTGCCGCGCAAGGAACCAGTTGCGGTGTCGAACAGGTCGATGAGCTTGTTGCGCATCAGAATGTGCTGTTCGAGCGGCACCGGTCGCTCTTCTGACACGATAACGGTGGTTTCGCCTCGGACCGTTTGTAGCCAGTCGCCGAACTCTTCCGCATTGGACACCGTCGCACTCAGGGAGACCAGTCGCACCTCCTGCGGGAGGTGGATGATGACCTCCTCCCACACCGCCCCACGGAACCGGTCGGCCAGATAGTGCACTTCGTCCATGATCACGAACCCAAGCCCGGCAAGGAGGTCGGAATCTGCGTAGAGCATGTTGCGCAGCACCTCCGTCGTCATGACGACGATTCGTGCCCGCGAGTTGATGTTGGTGTCGCCGGTGAGCAGGCCGACCGATTCTGCACCGTAGCGCGCAACGAAATCCTGGTACTTCTGGTTGCTGAGCGCTTTCATTGGCGCGGTGTAGAACACCTTCGTTGATTCCCTGGCCATCGCCAGATGTACGGCAAATTCGGCCACCACGGTCTTTCCGGCACCGGTCGGGGCGGCAACCAGAACGCTTTTACCCAGTTCAAGCGCCTCGCACGCGCTCGCCTGAAACGGGTCGAGACCGAATGGCAGCGTGCTGCGAAACTCCTCGATCACGCGAGTGTCGGCGAACCGAGTTCCGATTCGGCTCGACGCGCCTTTCTCGCCGCAAGGGCGTCATGCCAAAACGCAACACCGACCGCGACGAAGTAGAGGAACACCATCGGAATGGCGAGAAGGAACATCGACATGACGTCGGCGGCAGGCGTTGCAATGGCGGTGAACACGGTGATCAGCAGGATGGCAACACGCCAACCTTTGAGAATCGC
>JBDSZO010000167.1:0-2050 GCA_039925105.1 Terrimesophilobacter sp.
GTCGCGGAGATCCGAATTCGCCATCGCGACCAGCGTTCGGTCTGCCAGGCCAACGGATTCGCGCGAGCCATGCTCGAGCAGCCATTGCAGCACAGGAACAACCGGAAACTTTGGGGCCGGCCCGAACCCGCCAAACTCGGTGTCCTCGTAGGCGAGAAGGGTGTTGACAGCAGCATCCATTGCGTCGCGGGTTACGAGCGGACCTGGGGCGCGATCTGCCTGAACGTTAACGGCCGCCGCAACATCCTCCGCGTTCGCTTCAAGCTCGCCTCGACGGTGCTCCCAGGCATCCGCTACACCTTCCAACACCTGCCGGAACGAGGGGTGGCCGGTCATCGCCTCCGGAGGCCAATATGTGCCTGCGAAGAATGCGCGACCGGCAGGATTCACGAAAACGTTGAGCGGCCACCCCAGATTTTGAGTGAAAGCGCTCGCGGCGGCAAGGTAGCTGGAGTCGACCTCCGGATGCTCCTCCCGGTCAACTTTGATCGCCACGAAGTGCGCGTTCAAGTATTCGGCGATCGCCGGATCACTGAAACTCTCGCGCGCCATCACGTGACACCAGTGGCAGGTGGAGTAGCCGATCGACACCAGCACCGGAACATCGCGGCGGGCCGCCTCGGCAAATGCTTCTGAACCCCACGGCTGCCACGCCACCGGGTTGTCGGCGTGCTGCCGCAGGTAGGGGCTGAGGGCATCCGCGAGCGCGTTCGACATACCTCCACCGTACGCTGCAGTGCGCCGGCCAGTGCAGCCATAACCTGCGCCGGGCTAATCTGAATACATGCGATCCAGGCCATCGGTGACGGGGACCGTCGAACTCGATCTGCCGGAGTTTGAGGACCCGCCAGCAGACCCCATGCCACTCCTTGTTGCTTGGGTCGACACGGCAGAGCGACTCGGCGTGCTTGAGCCGTACAACGTTGCGATCGCCACGACCGATAATGCTGGCGACGTCACCAACCGATTGGTGCTGGCAAAATCTTTCGATGACGATGGCATGACGTTCGCCACAAACACGAGCAGTGCCAAAGGCCGCCAACTGACTGCCCATCCGCGGGCCGCTGCCGTCATCTACTGGCGGGAGACTCGCCAACAACTGCGCCTGACCGGGTCCATCGAGCTGCTCACCGAGTCTGAATCCGACGAGATTTGGGTTGACCGATCACTTCTTTCCCAGGCTGCAGCGACGGCATCCGTGCAGAGTGAGCCGCTACTTAGCGACGCCGAATACCGGGCGGATGCTGCAAGGCTTGCCCAGTCCGGCACCCCGCTGCCGCGCCCGGATGACTGGAACGGTTATCGCTTGCGACCAGACTCGATCGAGTTCTGGCACGGCGGTGCCGACCGGATGCACCGCCGGTTGCGCTACGACCGCGACACCTCAGGCTGGCACCACGAGCGCCTTTACCCCTAGTCGCATCCCAAGTCCGCCCGCACTTCCCCGTTTTGCAGGACATTTGACCTGCATGGGCAGTAATGGCGTGCAAAAAGTCGGTCTCGGACAGGATGTCCTGCACAACAGGATTTGGCGCGGGAGACTCGTCGCCGCGCGGGAGAGCGTCGTCGAGCGGCTACGCCCTCGTGCGATCACCTGTTGTGCAGGACAAGTCGCGCTGGACAGCCAAAACCCCGCGCAAAAAGCCACTTTGAGCCGAAATGTCCTGCACAACAGGAGCCGTTGGGGCAGGAGTTGTTAGTTGACGGAGTTGGGGTCGCTGCCGACGCGACCCTCACGCTCCAGCGCGGTGATCGCGGCCTGCTCCGAGTCGGTGAGGGCGAAGTCGAACACGTCGAGGTTCTCGATCATCCGCTCGCGGTGGTTGGTTTTCGGAAACACGATGAAGCCGCTCTGCAGGTGCCACCGGATGACAACCTGCGCGGCACTCTTGCCGTGCGCCGCCGCAATCCCGGTAATCTCCGGAATCTCAAGCAACGGGTACTTTGCCTGGCCGAGCGGACCCCACGGTTCGATGGCGATCCCGTGCTCCCGAGCAAAGGCAGTGACAGCCGGTTGCTGATGCGCGGGATGCAGTTCGATCTGATCGAC
>JBDSZO010000168.1:0-7448 GCA_039925105.1 Terrimesophilobacter sp.
TCGGTCGGCCCCGCCATCCTGAATTCGGACGGCACGCTGTACCCATCCGCACGGGCGGTGCCGTCGTTGCGCACCGGAATTGGCCACGCCATGTTCTCCAACCTGTGGCCGGGCAACCCGTGGACCAAACGTTATCGGCACGACGAAGAGCAACCGTCAGACCAGCGCGACGCAGGATGGCTGTCCGGATCGTGTGTGCTCGTGCGGCGCAGCGCCTTCGACGAGGTCGGCGGATTCGATGACGACTTTTTCATGTACTTCGAGGATGTTGACCTCGGCTACCGTTTCGGCAAGCTCGGTCGGCGAAACGTCTACGCACCGTCGGTGAAGGTCACCCACTCTGGCGCACATTCGACGGCAAGTGATTCAGCCGGGATGATCGCCGCACACCACAAGAGTGCGCGCCAGTTCCTGGCGAAGAAATATGCCGGGGCATGGTTGTGGCCGTTGCGAGCATTTTTGACCGTTGGCCTCAGCATTCGATCCAGGCTCATTGAGCGACGCATCACCAAGCAGGAAGCAAAGAAATGAAGGTTTTGGTCACCGGCGGTGCCGGTTTCATCGGTTCGAATTTCGTGCGGCGCACGCTCGGGGATGCTTACCCTGAACTTGCCGGTGCGGAGGTGACGGTACTCGACGCGCTCACCTACTCCGGCAACCTTGCCAATCTCGCCCCGGTCGCCGAATCGGCTCGTTACACGTTTGTTCACGGGGACATCCGTGACTCAGCTCTGCTCGACCAACTGCTGCCTGGTGTTGATGCCATCGTGCATTTCGCCGCCGAATCCCACGTCGACCGCTCGGTGCGGGATGCGTCAATTTTCGTTGAAACGAACGTTCTCGGCACCCAGCGACTACTCGACGCGGCGCTGAGGGCCGGCACGAAACGCTTCGTGCATGTCTCCACTGACGAAGTGTATGGCTCGATCGCCGAAGGTTCCTGGGATGAGAACCGACCGCTCGAACCGAACTCGCCGTACTCGGCGTCGAAGGCCGGCAGCGACCTACTGGTGCGAAGCTACCAACGCACCCACGGCCTGAATGCAACGATCACCCGTTGCTCAAACAACTACGGGCCGTACCATTTCCCGGAGAAAGTCATCCCGTTGTTTGTCACCAACCTGATCGACGACAAGCACGTTCCGCTTTACGGACAAGGCAACAACATCCGGGACTGGCTGCACGTCGACGACCACTGCCATGGCATCGCGCTGGTATTGGCTGGTGGTCGGGCCGGTGAGGTGTACAACATCGGTGGCGGAACCGAACTCACCAACACAGAACTCACCGGCCTGTTGCTGGAGGCGACCGGCCGCGACTGGTCCTACGTCGAAAAGGTCGAGGATCGCCTCGGTCACGACCTGCGCTACTCGGTCGATATCGGAAAGATCAGCAGAGAGCTCGGCTACGAGCCGACGGTGTCGTTCGGGCAGGGTCTGGCGGAAGTCGTGCAGTGGTACCGCGACAATCGCGCCTGGTGGGAACCGCTCAAGCACCGCGCAGCCCTGTAACTCCCGATTCCGCTCCCTGAGGTGCGAGCACAGCGAGCCTCGAAAGGATTCAAGCGAAGGTATGCTACGCGAAGCTACAGCATGCTACGCTCAAGTAATGTCACTCGTTCCGGTGCGCGAACTGCGCAACAACACCGCCGCCGTCATTGAACGCGCCCGCCGCGGCGAAGACGTCACGATCACGGTCAACGGGGTTGCCGCTGCAAAATTGGTCGCTGTGTCAGCCGGCAAACGCGAGTTCCTCACCACGGCCGACCTCCTGGCGATGAGGCCAAAACGCGGCGCCGTGATCCCCGACTATTGGGACCATGAGTTCGAGGGTGACACCACTGACGATCTGGGCCCGATCGAATGACTGGCCCGATCGCATGATGGTTCCGCGCGGGCTACTTGACACCAGCGTGATCATCGCCCTGGAAACCGACAGACCGGTCGATTTTGGTTCCCTCCCGCTGGAGCACTTTGTTTGTTCTATTTCGCTTGGCGAATTGCATTTGGGCGTGCACAGCGCGCCCAATCCCGAATCACGGTCTGCGCGAATGGCAACTCTTGAGGCGATGGCTGGGTTGACGACCCTTCCGGTCAACGCAGCGGCCGCAGCCCAGTGGGGTCGGTTGCGATTCCGCCTCAGCGAGGCTGGCCGAGAAATCAATGTCAATGACCTCTGGATTGCCGCCGTCGCGATTGCACACGACGTGCCCGTTGTCACCCAAGACGCAGACTTCCTGGTCCTGAGTGACCTCGACGGCCCGGCCGTCATTATGGTTTAGATGTGACCGAACTGACATTCCTCATCACCGGCGCCAACGGCATGCTCGGCCAGGACGTGCACAAAGCACTCGCCGACCGCACCGTGACCGCGCTCGGCCGGGCAGAGCTCGACATTACCGACGCGGATGCCGTGACTGCCGCCACCGCAAACCACGACGTCATCATCAACTGCGCCGCCTACACGCGGGTTGATGATGCAGAAACCCATGAATCCGACGCGTACGCGATCAACGCCACCGGTGCCGCCAACCTCGCCAGAGCAGCGGCACAGCACAGCGCAACCGTCGTGCAGGTCTCCACCGACTATGTGTTTGACGGCACCGCGACCAGCCCATACCCGGAGGACGCCGCCCTCGCACCGGTGTCCGCATACGGGCGCACGAAGGCGGAAGGCGAGCGGCTCTCGACCACTCTGAACCCTGGGCGCACCCTCGTTCTCAGAACCGCCTGGATTTACGGTGCAGCAGGAAACAGTTTCCCAAAGACGATGCTGCGACTTGCGCGCGACCGGGACACCGTGAGCGTCGTCAGCGACCAGTTCGGGCAACCAAGCTGGACCGTCGACGTCGCAGACCAGCTGGTGCGTTTGCTTGACGCAGGCGTGACCTCGGGCACCTGGCACGCCACCAACGCCGGCAAAACCACCTGGTTCGAGTTCGCCAGAGCCGTCTTCAGTCTGGCCGGACTGGACCCTGATAGGGTCAAGCCGACCTCCAGCGCCGAATTTGCGCGCCCCGCCCCGAGACCGAGCTATTCGGTGCTCGGGCACGCGCAATGGCAGCGTCACGGTTTCGCGAAACCTCGCGACTGGAGAGCGGCACTCGAAGCCGCAGCACAGGCAGGAGTTTTTCAACAGCCATGACGACAACCCTCAGCGTGATCGTCGACCCAATCCTGTGGCCCGCGACCGGCGGGATCGGGCGGTACACGGAAGAACTCACGCGTGAACTCATTGCGACCGCACCGGCAGGGTGCGAGGTGGCCGCAATCTCCTCTGCGGCCTCCGCGGAGGATCGGGAAAAGATCGAAACACTGCTCCCCGGGATCGCACGGTTGAACGCTGGCAGACTGCCCCACGCCGCACGATCTTTGGCCTGGCGGTACGGCTTTGGCAAAATCACCGGACGCGGGATGGTGCATTCAACGAGCCTGTTCGCACCGCTGAGCAACCACGACCGGATCAACCACGAGCGCGACCAGCTTGTGGTCACCATCCACGATGTGATCGCCTGGACCGACCCCGGCACGCTCAACCCGCGGCGGGTGGCCTGGATGAAAGCGATGACTTCTCGCGCCCACCGTTTCGCTGACGCGATCATTGCGCCCAGCCATGCTGTCGCCTCCGAACTGGGCGAAATCATGAACTTCGGCGACCGGATCCGGGTGATCGGTGGTGCCGTCAGTCCCAAACTGCAACTCCCGGTTGACGAAGATGACCGAGCAGAGCGCCTCGGCCTGCCCAGGGATTATGTGCTCAGCGTTGGCACACTGGAACCACGCAAGGGCCTGGAGGCCCTGATCCAGTCCTTCGCGAGGGCCGATGCCGTCGACCTCCCCCTCCTGATCGTCGGTCCGGAAGGCTGGGGGGATGTCGATATCGCCGCCATCGCCGCAGAAGCAGGGCTCGCTGAGGGCCGTGTGCGCACTCTCGGTTTCCTCGCGGATGCGGACCTGGCAGTCGCACTCAACCGAGCACGCGTTTTTGCGTTCCCGAGCGTTGCAGAAGGCTTCGGACTATCGGTCGTCGAGGCATTCAACTTTGGAACACCAGTCGTTCATTCGGATGCCCCAGCGTTGCTTGAGGTTGCGGCGGGTGCCGGGCTCATCGTCGAACGCGAAGACAGTGCCGGATACCCTGACCGCCTTGCGAGCGCGATAGCCAGAGTCGTCAACGATCGGGCGCTCGCCGACAGGCTGCATGTTGCCGGCCTCGACCGCGCGGGCGCATTCAGTTGGCGCGATTCTGCGGAGAAAGTCTGGCACCTGCACGCAGACCTGTAACGGTCGCACCGCTCCCTCAGAGAATTTTAGGGGGCCGGGGTTGCCTTGCTGGCAGCGAACGCTTCGGCGAGTGCCGCCGAGATTTTGGCGTAATCCGGATGCGCCGGATTGAACCGCTCCGGCACGAGTTCGAGTCGGGTGACCGGAAGCTTCCTGGACTTTGACGCCAGATCAACGAACAGCCCAAGCATGACCGAGGGGATATCCGTCTTCACCACCTGTTTGCCCGCCTCGGCGACCGCCTGAAATTTGGTCAGCACCACTGTCGGTGAGAACTGTTTCAGTAACGCTTCCTGAACGTCTCGTTGACGCGACATCCGGTCGTAGTCGCGACTTTCGAAACGGGACCGTGCATACCACAGGGCGGTGTTGCCATCCAGATGCTGAGTGCCCGCCTCGACCCAGGCGAACGGTTTCGCACCGGGGATCGCCGCGGCAAGGGGTGTGCGCTGTGGCACCTCAAGGGTGATACCGCCGAGCGCGTCGATGAGGTCCGAGAACCCCTTCATATCTATCAGGACATAATACTGCAGGGTGATGCCGAGAACGCCCTCGACCGCATCCCGCATACCCTCAATGCCGGGGTTGCTTCCGTGCTTTGTGGCGTCCGGGTACAGCTTCGGGCGTTGCTCCGCCTCGGTGTAGAGGTAGTCGATGAGGCACGCATCGCCGCAGTCGTAACCGTTCGGGAACGGCCCATACAGCGGTGAGCCTTCAACAAACCTGATCTGCTCCATGTTGCGCGGGATGCCAATCATCACCACCGCACCGGTGTTCGCGTCGACACTGGCAACGCTGATGCTGTCTGGCCGCAACCCCTCACGGTCTGCGCCGGCATCGCCACCGAGAAGCAGAATGTTGTAGCGTCCGTCAATGGGCGCCTTGTATTCTCCGCTGTCGAAAATTGCGGAGATGGCGGATCGTGCCGAACCGGCAACAACTGCACCGTAGCTGGCAACACCCGCCGTTGTCACAAGACCGATGATCGCGATCCCCGCGATGAAGCCACGCGCCTTGGGCCAGGTTTTCACAAGCCGCACGATCCGCAGCGTGTCCAGGGTGAGCACGATCCACAACACCGCATAGCCGACAAGCAGCATTTGGGCAGCGGTCAGCACGACCGTGTTTGACGCCAGTGTGAAGATTGCCACCGGCCACAACCAGTTGAGCAGCAGCCCGACGATCACTATCCCCCACAGGACGAACGTGGCAAGAATGCCGACCCGTCCGAGCCGGTGGTTGCCTGCCAGGGACTGCGCAGAGCCCGGGATAAGCAGGTTCAGGCCCACAAGCCACCAGGCGCGCTTTGTCATAGTCCCCGGAGACCCGAGGTCGGGCGCGCGCAGAGGGTTACTCACGCTCACAGCGACGACTTGAGGGCAACGTTCTTTGCCTCGACCTGCTGCTGCAGGTCGCGCGCGAACGCACCCAACTTCTCGGCCAAGTCGGGGTCGGAAGCTCCGAGCATCCGAATGGCCAGCAGGCCGGCATTGCGGGCACCGCCAATCGACACGGTCGCAACCGGCACACAGGCCGGCATTTGCACGATCGACAGCAGCGAATCGAGGCCGTCGAGAGTTTTCAACGGCACCGGAACACCAATAACGGGAAGGGTCGTCACGGAGGCCAGCATCCCCGGCAGGTGGGCGGCTCCGCCAGCGCCCGCAATGATGCAACGGAGCCCACGACCGGCAGCAGCCTTGCCATACTCGAGCATTTTTTCCGGCGTGCGATGCGCAGAAACCACCTCAACCTCGTGGGCAACGCCGAACTCGGTGAGCACGGCGGCGGCTTCGCTCATGACCGACCAGTCGGAGTCCGAGCCCATGACGACCGCTACACGTGGTTCTGGCATGCGGTCAATGCTAGATGCTAGCCGCTGAAAAACGCCGCCATGGCACGCGCGTCATAGGCGACATCGTCGAGGTTGTCGCCCAAGGCGGTGACGTGGCCAATCTTGCGCCCCGGACGGGGAGCCTTACCGTAGTTGTGGGTTTTGACCGTCGGATGCGCCGCAAATGCCGCCGAGTATCGGTCGGTAGTGCTGCCTTCGGTCGGGCCACCAAGAATGTTGATCATGACCGCCCACGGCGCGACGCACCCTGTCGCCCCCAGCGGCAGGTCAAGCACCGCGCGGAGGTGTTGCTCGAACTGGCTGGTGGTTGACCCTTCGATACTCCAGTGCCCAGAATTGTGCGGTCGCATCGCCAACTCGTTGACCAGGATGCGCTCATCCGTGGTCTCGAACAGTTCCACCGCGAGAACGCCCGTCACGCCAAGGCCCTCAGCGATGCCGGTGGCGACATCTGCTGCGACGTCGGCGAGTCTGCCCCTGGACCTTGGCGCTGGCGCGATCACCTCAGCGCACACCCCGTCACGCTGGATGCTTTCAACGACCGGCCACGCCACCAACTCGCCAGACGGGCGCCGGGCGACCGACTGGGCCAGTTCGCGCCGGAAGTCGACCAGTTCCTCCACCAGAAGTGCACCACCGTTGGCGTCTTCGGCGAGCGCCGCGAACCAGTCGTCGGCTTCGTGGGCCGCACGCACAACGCGAACACCCTTGCCGTCATAACCGCCCCGCGCCGTTTTGACGACGGCAGCGCCACCGTTGTCGGAAAGGAAGGCCCCAAGCTCGCTCGCGTTCTCGACCGCAGCCCACTGCGGCACCGGCATCCCGAGCTCGCTGAGCTTTTGACGCATCAGGATCTTGTCCTGCGCGTACTGCAACGCATCCGGCCCCGGATGCACGGTAACCCCGGCATCCACCATCGCCCGCAGCACCGACTGTGGCACGTGCTCGTGGTCAAAAGTGACCACATCCAGGCCTGAACAAAAACGAAGGACTTCCTGCTCATTGCGGTAGTCCCCGACACTTGTTGCCGCCATTTCGGCAGCCATTCCTTCGTTTTCGGCCAGCACACGGAGGTCGATCCCCAAGTTGATCGCTGCCGGAATCATCATCCGAGCCAACTGGCCCCCACCGATCACGCCAACCTTCACGGCCCTACCTCCCGAATTGTTTCCTGCGCCATTCTCCCAGCAAATGCATAAAGCTGTCCGGTTAGACTGCGGACTGCGTTCGACCATTTTCGCCCATCGGCAGACGACTTTGAGCCGCTGGCAGGATCACCCGGAGGAACCAGTGCGCGCGATGATCCGCCA
>JBDSZO010000169.1:0-2325 GCA_039925105.1 Terrimesophilobacter sp.
GCTGAGGGCTGGGCACTCTATGCGGAGCGCCTCATGCAGGACCTTGGCTATCTTGACGACCCGGGCGACCGTCTCGGAATGCTCGACGGCCAGCGGATGCGTGCCGCGCGCGTCGTACTCGACATCGGCGTGCACCTCGGCAAGCCGCGCCTCGATGGTGGCGGAAAATGGGAGTACGACTACGCATTCGACTTCATGAAACGGAACGTGAACATGAACGAACCGTTCGTGAAGTTCGAGGTCAATCGCTACTTCGGTTGGCCCGGCCAGGCGCCCGCCTACAAGGTGGGGCAGCGTATTTGGGAGCAGATTCGCGACGAGGCGAAGGCGCGCGATGGCGCATCCTTCGACATCAAGGAATTCCACCGCAAGGCGCTCGACCTCGGCGGGGTCGGTCTCGACACTCTCAAAGCTGCGATGCAGAAGTAGTTTGAGGCAACCTTTCGTGTCACGAGCGCAGTCTCCGTACGAGGCTGTGCTCGGTGGCGCGTTCTCGCGTTTGCATCCGCGCCTGCGCGTCTACTTTTCTGCGATTCCGGCAGGCAGTCTCGGCGTCGGGGTCGGTGTGTTCGCCACTGTCGGAACACCGCGCCGATGGCTGCACCCGTTCATCAGGGTCTTCTCCGGCCGAGACGTCATGTTTCCGGTCTGGCAGCGCGATGTTCCTTTCACGGTGACCAACACGCCGGTGGTGCATGCTGGTCGGCCAGCGGTCGCTGCCGTCAGGACTTTTCGGCTGACCAGTGGCGAACAGGTCATGCGTGACCTCATTGTTGCGACGCCGAACGGGCTCGTAGCCATTCTTGGCAAATCGAGGAGATTTCGTGCACTCTTCGCAGCACATGTGGTCGACGACGGGTTGAAATTGGAGTCGCGGAGGGTCGAGGTGCGGATTGGTCGCCGACACCTTGTCATTCCGAGCTTTGCCGCACCTCGCGTGCTGCTGAGCGAACGGTTTTCTGAAGCGGACGACCGGCAGCACGTTGAGGTCACGGTGGAGCTTCCCACGCTCGGTAGGGTCTATGAGTATGCGGGCTCTTTCCGCTACACGATCGAACCGGGGGCACTGTGAGCATCGAACCAAGGGCACTGTGAGCATCGAACTGACGGCACGGTGAGGATCGTCATCGCCGGCGCATCCGGGTTCATGGGTGCTCACTTCACGACCGTTCTGCGCGACCAAGGACACGACGTGGCGCACATAGGACGGTCGGCCCCGGTGCGCTGGGGTCAGGATAGCGCGATGGTCGAGCTGCTGGATGGCGCGAACCTGCTGATTAATCTCGCGGGTAAGAGCGTCAACTGCCGGTACGGTCCAGCGAATCGCTCCGAGATACGGCGTTCCCGGGTTGAGACGACACGGCAACTCGCGGCCGCGGTGATCGCGTGTGAGAAACCGCCAACGCTGTGGGTCAATTCGTCGACCGCCACGATCTACCGGCACGCCGACGATCGGCCGATGACCGAAAGTGAGGGGGAGTTGGGCGAAGGCTTCTCGGTCAATGTAGCTAAAGCATGGGAATCGGCATTCTACGAAAGCGAGCTGCCGAGCACGCGCCGCGTTGCCCTCCGAACCGCGATTGTTCTTGGGCGTGGCGGTGCTCTCGTGCCCATGTTCCGGCTGGCCCGCTTCGGGCTCGGCGGGCCGCAATTCGACGGCCGTTGGTTCAGTACTGCGGCTCGCCGCGCTGCCGGTACCTTTCACGCATTCCGAAGCCGCGGTGGCCGCCAGAAATTCTCCTGGATTCACGTCGATGACGTTGTCGGAATCATCCTCTTCCTCGTTGACCATCCGCAGTTGGAGGGAATCGTCAACGTGTCGTCGCCGAATCCGAGCGACAACCGCACGATCATGCGCGCCATCCGCAGGGTGCTCAGGGTCTCGGTCGGGTTTCCGTCTTTCCGCTGGATGACCGAACTTGGTGCCATCGCAATACGCACAGAGACCGAACTCATTCTCAAAAGTCGCTGGGTCATCCCGGAACGATTGTCAGCGGCTGGGTATCGCTTCAGGTACCCGAATCTCGAAGGTGCACTTCAACAGATCGTCGACAGAAAAGAATGACAGGGACGACACGCGCATAATCGGACACCAGCATGCGTTGGCGAGTCATCTCGGGACGCGCTAGGCTGGATTGTCACCTCTGTGACGTTCTATCCGCCTGCCATTGGCGAAACCAACTATCCTTTCTTCGCTCATGGCCCTAATTTGTGCCCAACCGGGCATGTCCATCCTGGAGCAACTACTACATGACAATCGCAACGACTGAGAAGGCACCCAAGCAGGTCGCCATTAACGACATCGGATCTGCTGAAGATTTTCTC
>JBDSZO010000170.1:0-4599 GCA_039925105.1 Terrimesophilobacter sp.
CTGACTGCCCGCATCCGAGTGATGCACGAGTCCCTCGCCCACTGCATGGCCGGCTCGATCTCGCCGCCACAATCCCATCCGCAGCGCCGTGGTCACCAGCGGTGTCGTCTTTGTAGTTGCAGCGTGCCAGCCGACGTTCGCTCGGGAATGGCAGTCGATCACGAACGACACATAGACGAAGCCGCTCCAGATGCTGACGTAGGTGAAATCGGCTACCCATCGCCAGTTCGGGGCCGTGGCGGTGAAGTCGCGCTCCAGCAGGTCTGGTGCGCGGGCCGCGTTCCGATCAGGGATTGTTGTTCTTCCCCCGCGACCGCGGACAAGGCCGTGCATACCTACGGTGCGCATGAGTCGGTCCACTCGCCGTTTCGACACGTCATGCCCTAGCCGGCGCAGATACGCGAGCATCTGCCGCCGCCCATACATGCCCTCCGGCGTGCCCACGCTCGCCAGCAGTCCGTCAATGATGCCCGCGTCAGCGAAGGCTCGACTGCTGGGATGAGCGTTCTTCCACGCCCGAGACGTTCGCGCGGCGACGCGCACACCCTGCTCACGCAGAACAGCACAAATCGACTCGACCGCGCGGCCTTTAGCACGCTGTTCATCAATGAAACCCATGATCAGCGGCGTCGGGGGTCGAGTTCCCTTAGCGCAAGAAAACTGCCGCGTCCCTTGGGATCGCGTTCGCTTCACGCAGCTCGCGGTTCTCCAGGTGGAGTCTACGCGTCCGCTCCGATTCGCTCGAAGTCAACCCTCCTCGCCGACCCGTATCGATTTGCGCTTGGCGCACCCACCGACGCAGCGACGCAGCCCCAAATCCAAGCATTGTCGACACGCTCTCGCAGGCGGCCGTTATGTTTGGATATTCATCAAGATGGTCAAACACGAGCCGCACCACGCGCTGCCTCGCCTCTTCCGGGATCCTCATTGGCATGATCACTATTTTCGTTCCAAACTCGAAAGGAAACGGCATCAAACCGGGGAGGGTTCACTCTTCTGGTCGACTGAACTCTGGACACTGGTCTGCTCCGGTCGTGTGATGACAAGTGTTTGGCACATTGTTCTGTTCCCACCTTTTCGCTCCGGTGGGCTTTCCCGATACGCAGAGCACTCTCCTTCGGAGCGCGGAGTGCATAAGCAGGGAACGGGACGTAGTGAAAAATCCTGACTGAAATAAGGGAGCATGCGACCGCGGTCATGAATTCTTGTGTGGGAGCGGCGCGTGAGCGCTGCGTTGCCTGCAGCCCGCCAAAGAAGTTTGTTGGGAGTTTGGGGAAGTTCATCGGGCTCGCAAGGGGGCGTGGGGCGCCCTCGGTCGGCACCTACAATCGCCGCTCACGAGTCCGAGCGGCGACCGATAGGTCCGCCAGTTGTGGCGCGCTTCCCAGCGGTAGGATCTCACCATTCGGCCGACAAGTCCGCAAGCCAGGTCGCGTCCTCGTCGATTGGTTCATCCTGCTCGGAGGCGATGTTGGCCGCCTCGACCGCAAGAACGTACGTCGCTGTCAGGCATGCTGCGACAAAGAGCACAATTACCGCACTAACGCCGATCCATAAGTTCATGTCGCGACTTTTAGTTCGATCGCGGAACCCCGTGACATCGCGTTGAAGTCTGGGTCAGCGAACACAATGGCAGGTTCGCCGGGGCGGTCACCGGCGAGCTTTACGTTCCGAGAGATAGTTGGTGTGGGTCGGTAGACGACTCGGGAGTGGTACACGAACCGCAGCACGAATCCCACGGCAATGAGTACCCCCTGCGTGAGAACGCTGGGGGCTGAGGTCGAATCAACGATGAGCCAGAGCAGCAGGGTCCGCAGTGTCGTTTCGGTGCCGTTGAAGGCGAGTGATTGCGCGAATCGCTTTCCGACACTTCGTCCTTCACTTCGGAGGTCGTGAAAGACGAACTTTTCCTGGAGCAGGAAGTTCGTCGTGATCGTGACGATCGCGGCGACGATCGCGGCGATCAGGTACCAGAGCCCGAAGGCCTGCAGTGTCGCCATAATCCCCAGGTTCCCGACCGCACCGAGCGCGCCGATGATCGCGAATCCGGACAGTCGACCGAAGCGTAGGGTTGCGAGCTGGGTGAGGAATCGCAGGCCCTGGCGGAAGTCGGCTTTCGATTCGCCGGCGTGACGTTCACCGAACACGAATGGTTCCTCGACGACCGTGATTGTGTTGCGGGCGAGGATCTCCAGAAGAATCTTGAACCCGCGTGGGCGCAATTCCCCAAGGTTAATCGCCGATCGCTTGACCGCGAAGAATCCGGTCATCGGGTCGGTGCAGTTTCGTAGTCGGGTTGGAAACATTGCCCGGGTGAGGATTGTCGCCGACATGGACACTAGTTGGCGGGCGAGACCGCTGAGTCCTGCGGAGGATCCGCCGTGGACGTGTCGAGAGGCGACGACGAGGTCGGCATCCTGCTCAATTCCGGATTCCAGTAGCGCCGGGATGACCTCCGGCGGGTGCTGGAGGTCACCATCCATGACCACGCACCAGTCACTTGTGGCTACGCGAAGCCCCTCAAGTACCGCACCGGAAAGCCCACCCACCGGTCGGGGCCGTCGGATGAGACGCACGGGGAAGGACGAGTGAGCGGCTGCCGCCTCGATCACGGTGGGGGTGTCGTCACTTGAATCGTCAACGAATAGGATCTCTCCGCGGCGTCCCAGAAGTGCCACCTCGATTCTCTCGATGAGCTCCGCCACGTTGGGTGCTTCGTTGAAGGTGGGGATGATGACTGAAACGTCCATGCTGTTGTCCAGATCTGCGGGTTGCGATTGCGGTTATTTGGGTGGGGGCAGTCAGCTTTTGACGAACAAGTAAATGATTGTTCGGTGCACGAGCTGTGTTGATGTCAGGGTGTAGCCGGCGCTTTCGAGGGTGTGCACGTCGGTACTCTGCACGTTGTCCGGGCTGCCTGTGAGTTCCACAACCCACACCCGGTTGAGGTCGTTGAGCAGGGAAAGGATGTCCACTGTGGGGTAGGTGGTATCCCAGAGCATCGACCGATTCACGTAGGAGGTTTTCAACGCCACGTCTTGCAGACCGGTGAAGTCGCCCGGGTAAAGGTGTTCTGCCAGGCGTGGTCGCTGCCGGTTGGCAGTCGTTCGGTCGAAGATGATGCCATCGCCCGGTTTCGCGTCCTGGCCGATGATCGCGGCGGTCTGGGCCAGGTCGCTTCCACCGTCTTTGGCGAACGGCCCGCGTTGGACCACATCCGTCGGGATGGCGCAGACGAGTAACACGACGACGAGAGCGATGCGCGCCGCCTTTTTCCGCAGCATCCAGATTCCCGCGGTGATGGCGAGGGCGACCCCAGGGATGCAAAACGACACGTAACGCAGGTTGTAAGCCGGAGTCACCAGGTTCAACCCCAATAAGGCAAGGCTAGGCACGAAGACCCACAGCAGACCGAGGCTCACCAGCGGCGATACCTCGCGGGTTCGACGCCAGATCAGAACCGCACCAGTGATCGCGATGGCGATCAGAACCCAAGCCGTAACAGCAAGGTAGGGGTTCACGAACCATTGGGTGACGAACACAGATTTCGCGGTCGTGTAGCCACGGTGGGCGAGGAACGCGATCTGTCCGCGCTGCGCATAGCCGAGAACGAGGATCGGAAGGGATAGCGCGAGCGTCAGCCCTGCCGCCTTCAGCCACGCATGACGGTTCCGACTATATGAGCGAGAGGTGAACAGGAACGCACCGTGGACGAGTAGAAGCAATCCCAGGTAGAGGAAGAGGTAGACACCAACCGCAACCACAACGGCATAGCCGACCCATGCCAGCCGATGCGCAGCTCGTGAAGCAAAATGACCGCGCAGCAGCACGACCAGCAACACCGTCACCCAAACAGCAATGGCGGTGGACAGCGCATAGGAGCGGGCGTCAGCACCCATGTAGCTGGTGCGGGGCAGGACGCTGGACAGCACAGCGGCAACGATCCCAACGTTCGTGGTGGCCAGAATTCGGCCGAGGGTGAAGACCCCGGCAACCATGATCCCGACCGCGAGGGCGCTCGGGAGCCGAACCAAGATTTCTGAGGCGCCGAATGCCTGAATCCAGAAATGGAGGAACAGATAATACACACCGTGGACGACGTCAACGTTCCTCAACATGCCGAACAGCGAAGGCAGGGATCGTTCGGCGGACATCACGCTTGCGGCTTCATCACCCCAGAATGACGGGACCCATGAACCGGCGAAGGCAGCGAGGAACCCAAAGAGCCCAAGCCAGATCGAAAGGTGCCAGGAATGGTTGCGCCCGGCCTTGGGGCGCAACTCGACGCCCTCCGGTCGCGTCAGCGTTGCGGTCATAGTGTCATGGTCGCCAATGAGGCTCTCGGCTTGCTGAAAAATCGAAGCGCGGATGTTGAGGGTTCGTAAAGAAACACAAATGCAGGGGATCAGATCGCTTCGGTGGAAACTGGATGAAGTAACTTGGCCGAAAGAGTGAAATGGCGGACCCGCTCCGACGGGAACCGTGTGAGTGTGAGGAAGGGGCCACCAATGAAATCGATTCTCATCGTTGAAGACGACGAGAAGATGGGTTCCGCCCTCCAGCGCGGCATCCAAGCGGAGGGCTACGAAACCGTCCTCG
>JBDSZO010000171.1:0-2339 GCA_039925105.1 Terrimesophilobacter sp.
AAACCGACCTGTTCGGCGAGCAGGCAGTGCTCTGCGGTGGCGTATCGCAGCTCATCCAGTACGGGTTCGAAACACTCACCGAGGCCGGCTACCAGCCGGAAGTTGCCTACTTCGAGGTGCTGCACGAACTCAAACTCATCGTTGACCTCATCAACGAAGGTGGCATCGCCAAACAGCGCTGGAGCGTCTCCGACACCGCGGAATACGGCGACTACGTATCCGGCCCGCGCATCATCGACCCGCACGTCAAAGAGAACATGAAAGGCGTGCTCGCCGACATCCAGTCCGGCGCCTTCGCCGAACGCTTCATCGCCGACCAGGACGCTGGAGCGCCCGAGTTCAAGGCACTCCGCAAAAAGGGCGAAGACCACCCCATCTAAGCGACCGGCCGCGAACTCCGCAAACTGTTCGCGTGGAAGCAGCAGGATGACGATTACACCGATGGCAGCGCTGCGCGCTGACGACCGCATAGCGGGAAACAATTCAACGCAGAGAAGGCCGGCCCGGTCACGGGGCGGCCTTCCCTCGTTGTCGACACCGGAGGGCTAGTCTGGCCGGATGACCCAGACGCGCTGGCCACGCACAACGGTCGGCATCGTGCGTCTCGCGGCGGCCGGCGCCCTCACCGTTGCACTCGTGTTCCAGATTGTTGAGAAGACCCTCAACAACGACATGGTGCCAGAGGAATACTTCACCTACTTCACCATCCTGACCACCATTCTCGCGATAGCGGTTACTGCCACCGGTGGCGTGATGGCGATACGACTGCCGGTCGACACGGTGCGCTACACGCTGGCACGGATGTCGATCCTGACCTATGCGGTCGTCACGGCCGTGGTCTACAACGTGCTGCTCCGCGGCATCACTGACGAAGGATTCGTGGTGTCCCCGTGGCCCGGTGAAATCATGCACGTGTGGATCCCGATCGTGCTCGTGGTGGACTGGCTGGTGTCGCCCGGACGTCCGGCGCTGCGCTGGACCGGCCTGCGCATCGTGGTGATCTTTCCGCTCGCGTGGCTCGCGCTCACCCTTCTGCGGGGTGCCCTGACCGCATGGTATCCGTATCCGTTTCTGGAGCCGGCAACCGGGTGGTTCAGTGTTGCGACCTACATTGTGGGGATTGCGGCATTCATCGTTGGACTCGCGTCGCTGGCCATCGCCTACAGTCGCCTGCGCACGAGGTAGTCCAAGAATTGGTGACCTAGGGCGCGAGGATCACGAGCGGAATCTCCCGCTCGGTCTTCTCCTGATATTCGGCATAATTTCGGTGATCCACGGTCACTCGCGGCCACAACTCCGCACGCTCAGCAGCGCTCGCGATACGTGCGGTCATCTCCACCGGTTTCGCCCCTTTAACGCTGACCGTCACGTGAGGGTTTGCGCTCAGATTGTGGAACCAGGCCGGATGCGTGTCGTCGCCGCCGCGGGAGGCAACAACCACCCACGCGCCATCGAGCTGCACCGGTGAGGTGAGCAGCGTGCTGCGCAAAAGACCGGTTTTGCGGCCGGTGGTCGTCAGTTCAAGTACCGGCATCCCGCCAAACTCCCATCCCATGCGGCCGCCGCTGACCTTCTGCACCACTCGGTTGACGGTGTTCAGGAGCTTCATTGAGCGATCGTTGGGCATGCTTCGACGATACGCGTTTCAGCGCAGCACACCGACACGGTGAGGCGCGCGCTGTAGTCTTCAGGCATGGACGACGACGCAGCACTCAGTTGGGAAGGCGAAACCGACCCAACCCACGTCGCTGCGCCGGGGTCGGTGGCTGCGGATGCCGCAGAGTCCCCTGATCCATCCGACAAACCAGCGATGAATTCGGCACTCCTCGTCGCCTTTGGCATCATTGCCGGCGTGTACCTCCTGTACGCGGTCGGATGGGGCTTCCACGCGTTCACCACGACCGTGCCCGTTGCCGGAGTTTTCCCAATCATCATGTACCAGTTCGGCGAGTTTTTGGCCATCGTGTCCCCGTTCCTGTGGGCGATGGCGGTGTGGATTCTGGTGAAGAAACCTCTGTGGCGAATCCTGTGGCTACTGGTTGGCGTCGCGCTCCTTGCACCCTGGCCGTTCGTCGCGAACTGAGGGGGAGCGCGTTGTTAGGAAGAAAGAAGCCAGCCGATTCGAACTCGGCCGATACGAATCCGGCCGATACGAATCCGGCCGATACGAACCCTGCCAATACGACCTCCGCTGAAGGATCGACGCGAAAGGGAGTGGTATGGCCGCGCCTCACCGTGATGATCCTGTTCGCGCTGGTGTACGCGTACGACCTGTTCGAGGCACTTTCTGACACCTTCGGGGTCTCAGCCCAGATCGCAAAATACAACGAGAACGCCAC
>JBDSZO010000172.1:0-5807 GCA_039925105.1 Terrimesophilobacter sp.
AGTGGGCCGCGCAGCGGACCACCCAGCGGTGACGAGAAACGCCTGTGGACGCGCGAAGGCAAGCCTGCGCGCGGGGACGCGTCAGCGCGGGAGCGGGAGACGCCAGAAGATCGTGACCCGTACGGAATCAAATCGGTTCGTGCGCGCCATGACGCCCCGGAGATTCCCGACGATGTCACACCAAACCAACTCGATCGTGTTGCTCGCGCCCAGCTCAAGACGCTGAGTAAAGAGAATGCCGATGAGGTTGCCAGGCATCTGGTTATGGCGGCGCGACTCATCACAGAAGACCCTGAACTTGCCCACCTGCATGCTGTCTCGGCGGGTCGACGGGCCGGACGGATCGCGGTGGTGCGCGAGACTCTCGCCATCACTGCGTATTCGATCGGTGATTTCGCGCTGGCACTTCGCGAGTTGCGCACGTACCGGCGTATCTCCGGTCGCGACGACCAACTCCCGATGATGGTGGATTGCGAACGCGGACTTGTGCGACCGGAGCGCGCGCTTGAGCTTGGCCGATCAGTTGCGCGCGCATCCTTGCCGGTGGATGTGCAGGTTGAGCTGGCAATAGCGATGTCTGGCGCACGCCTTGACCTCGGCCAGACCGAGGCAGCGCTGACCGAACTGGAGTTGCCGCAGCTGAATCCGGACACCGCCTACTCCTGGAGCCCGGCCCTGTTCGACGCCTACGCGACCGTTCTGGAGGAACTGGGCAGGGCGGATGAAGCAGAAAAGTGGTTCAATCGCTCCGATATTGCAACGGCCGCCCTCGCTGAAAAGGATGCCTCCGACGACAGCGAAGAAGACGAATCCGTCGAGGTGTACGAGGAGGAACTTGATGTGGAAGGGCAGGAAGCCGCCGAAGACTCTGCGCACACCGGAAACGAGGCGACGGAGCCGCGCAGTGACGGATGAGTCGACACCGCTTGACGGCGTTGACCTTGTGCTCGCCGATCTTGACGGTGTTGTTTACCGAGGTGCGGATGCCATCGAACACGCGGTGGCGAGCCTCAACGCTGCCGGCGTCGGCCGGGCCGTCGGCTACGTCACCAATAATGCTTCGCGCACGCCGGAAGCGGTTGCCGCACAGTTGGAAGGGCTTGGCCTCACCGTGCGTCCGCGAGATGTGGTGACTTCACCGCAGGCAGCTGTTCGCCTGCTGGCTGCACTGGTGGAGCCGGGCGCATTGGTCTTGGCGGTCGGCGGTGAAGGCCTGCACTCTGAACTGCAGAATGCGGGATTCCGCATCACCGAGAGCGCTGATGATTCTCCTGCAGCGGTCATCCAGGGTTTTTCGCCAACCCTCGGGTGGGCTCAACTTGCCGAAGCGTCATACGCGCTACGGCCAAATCCGGACATGCCGTGGGTGGCAACCAACACGGACTGGACGTTCCCCACCGCCCGCGGGATAGCGCCGGGAAACGGGACACTTGTCTCCGCCGTACACAGTGCGGTTGGAAGGCTCCCGGTGGTCGCCGGAAAGCCGGAGGTTGCCATCTACGAGGAGGCGGTTGCCAGGTTCTCCGGAACCAAACCGCTATTTCTTGGTGACCGACTGGACACCGACATTCTCGGAGCAAACCGGGCCGGGATAGACTCGGCACTCGTTCTCACCGGCATTGACACCGCGAAACAGGTGCTTGCTGCCGACGCATCCAGCAGGCCCACCTTCATTCTTGACGATCTGCGCGGGTTGCAGGAGCCGTACCCGATCACGCGGGAGTCCACAGACAAGGACGGTTCTCGCCTGATCGAGGTGGCGGATTCTGCGGTGCGGATGCGTGAAAATGTTGTTACGGTTGAGCGGCGTGGGAGTTCCGCCATCAATCTGCTGCGCGCCGGCGCGGCAGCCATTTGGGGGAGTGGTCTGGCGATTTACGGGCTCGAAGTCGCCCCAGAGCTTTACGCTTGACACATGGCTGACGACAACGAGGTTCCCGAAGGCGATGCGGTTCCCGAAGGCGATGCGGTTCCTGACGGCGATGCGGTTCCCGACGACAACGTGCTTGCCGAGGATTTCGCTTTTCCTGAAGAATCCGACGCACTCGTGTCTCGCTTGCGCGTGATCGAGGAGCAGCCGTTGGATCAGCGAGCGGACGCTTACGGGCAACTGTATGAGGAGCTTCGACACGCGTTGGAGGGTGCCGACAGCGCTGGTCTGAAGTGAACGCTGGTCTGAAGTGACCAACGAGCGCGGAGATTCCCGGTTGGATGCCGCGCTTGCCGCACGGGGTCTTGCAAGATCACGATCTGCAGCGAGTCGCCTGATCGCTGAGGGGCTCGTCTCGGTGGATGGCCGTGGTGTGATCAAGCCGTCGCTCCGGGTCACAGCGCAGCAGAGCATTGTGGTTGCAGAATCCGATGACTACGTCAGCCGGGCCGCCCACAAGTTGGCGGCCGCCCTCGACGCATTCCTGGTCGATCCGGTATCGCAATACTGTCTGGACCTTGGTGCGTCGACGGGCGGGTTCACCCAGGTGCTTCTCGAACGTGGCGCAGGCCATGTCGTGGCCCTTGACGTCGGCCATGGCCAGCTTGCCGCGCAAATCCGGGTGGATGAGCGCGTCGCCGTCGTGGAGGGTGTCAACGCCCGCTATCTGACCAGGCAACAGTTGGAGACGGTGAGCGGTAGTGCGAACGTCCCAACGCTTGTGGTCGCCGATCTTTCGTTCATCTCCCTGACTCTGGTTTTGCCCGCGATAGTGAGCACCGTTGGCACCGATGCCGACTTTGTCATGCTGGTCAAGCCGCAGTTTGAGGTTGGGCGTGGTGGAATCCACGAAGGTCTGGTTCGCGATGCAGCGCTTCGTGAGGATTCTGTCAATCAGGTGTTGTGGTCAGCGTGGGATGTCGGGTTGCCGACCTCCGGCGTCATCCCCTCCCCAATCCTTGGGTCCGCTGGCAACCACGAGTATCTGGTCTGGTTCAGCACCCGTCACGGTAGCAATCCGACAGAATGGTCTGAGCGGGTTTTCGAAAGCGTTCAACGGTGAGGAGCGACACGGTGATGGTGAGCGATACGGCCACACGGCACATCCTTGTCGTGTCACACACCGGACGAGCCGCAACCCTTGATGCGACGGTGACGGTCTGCGAAGGCTTGCTTACCGGAGGCGTCACACCGGTGCTGCATCCGGATGACCGGACAGCCGTGCTCAAGCACGGCCCGGGGTTGCAGGTAGCCATTCTTGGTGATGGCGTTGGGTTGCCAGACATCGAACTGGTCATTGTTGTCGGGGGTGACGGCACGATCCTTCGCGCTGCAGAGCTGGTGCGAGAAACCAACCTGCCGCTGCTGGGAATTAATCTTGGTCATGTCGGCTTCCTGGCCGAAGCCGAAGCGGAAAGCCTGGAAATCAGTGTGCAGCGCGCGCTAAATCGGGATTACCGGGTGGAAGACCGGATGACGCTGTCGGTGCGGGTTAAGGTCGACAACGAGGTCGTCTACGAAACCTGGGCTCTCAACGAGGCGACGGTCGAGAAGGCCAGCCGCGAGCGCATGATTGAGGTCGTCATTGAGGTGGACGGCCGGCCGCTGTCGACTTTCGGCTGCGACGGGGTAGTGATGTCTACGCCAACCGGATCCACCGCGTACTCCTTTTCGGCGGGCGGACCGATCGTCTGGCCGAGCCTCGACGCGATGCTCCTTGTTCCACTGAGTGCGCATGCCCTGTTCGCCCGGCCTCTCGTTGTCGGACCAGACTCCGTGTTCGCCGTTGAGGTGCTTGACCGCACTCTGGGCGTCGGCGTGCTGTGGTGCGACGGCCGCAGAACCTGGGACCTACCTCGAGGTGCGCGGGTGATTGTGCGGCGCTCGCCCCACCCGGTGCGGCTTGCGCGTCTCCATGATGGACCGTTCACCAACCGGTTGGTGGACAAGTTCAACCTTCCGGTGACCGGATGGCGTGGCCCAACACCCGGGGAGATCCAGGACTCGTGATCGAGGAACTGTCGATCCGCAACCTGGGTGTTATCGGCGAGGCGCGTCTGCCGCTCGGTCCGGGACTCACCGTGCTCACCGGGGAGACGGGTGCGGGAAAAACGATGGTGGTGACCGCATTGGGGCTTCTGCTTGGCGCACGCGCCGACTCCCAGGTGTTGCGAAAGGGCAGTGACGCTGCGGTGGTCGAGGGGCATTGGCTGGTTCCGGAAGGCGGCACAGTGTCCGAGCGCGTCACTGATGCGGGCGGTGAGCTTGACCCGGCAGGCAATGGGAAATCGGCGTTGGTGTTGAGCCGTTCCGTGTCCGCGGAAGGGCGCAGCCGGGCGGTCGTCGGTGGACGAGCAGCCCCGATCGGTGTATTGAGTGAGCTCGGAAGTGAACTGGTCGTTGTGCATGGCCAGTCTGATCAGGTGCGATTGCGTTCTGCGCGCGCCCAGCGTGAGGCGTTGGATCGGTTTGCCGGCGAAAATCTTGGGTCAGTTCTGGCCGACTATCAGGCCAGCTACCGGTTGTGGAAAGACGGCGAGGTCGAGCTTTCTGAGCTCATCGCCGAACAGGATCGGCGCGCAACCGAGGCAGACGAATTGCGGGCCGCAATCGACGACATCGAGCGGATCGCCCCGCAACGTGGTGAGGACGTCACGCTTGCCGACCGTGCCTCGAGGCTCGGAAACCGTGAGGAGCTCCGGCTTGCAGCATCCCAGGCTCACGAAATGCTCTCCAGCCAGGATGGGGCGGGCGGCGATGTGTTGGCGTTTCTCGACAACGCGAAGCGCCAACTGGAACGCGTCGTTGACCACGACCCAGCGCTCGCACCCATGACCGAGGCACTTGCCAGTGCCACTTTCGCTGTTGCGGATGTTGCGGCAGGGCTCTCCAGCTATGTTGGTTCCCTTGATGCGGACGGTGCGAACGAACTGGAGTCCATTGAGGGGCGCCGCGCCGAACTGTTTTCTCTCGCCCGCAAGTACGGCGGAAGTCTTGATGAGGCCATTGACCTACTGGACAGCGGGAGCGCACGCCTGCTGGAGCTCGATAACGATTCTGAGCGCATTCAGGAACTTGGCGCCCAGGTCGAGGAGAACCGCGCGCGCACCGCTGAGCTCGCACGACGGCTGACCGAGATCCGCACGACCGCGGCGGAAAAGTTGGCGTCCCAGGTCACAGCCGAGCTCGGCGCCCTCGCGATGGCGGATGCGCGAATGCTGGTATCGGTAAAAAGCACGGACGAGTTCTCACTCTCCGGCAGCGACCAGGTGTTGATCCTGTTGCAGCCGCACGCCGACGCAGAACCGCGCCCTTTGTCGCGTGGTGCATCCGGTGGTGAACTGTCGCGGGTGATGCTTGCCATCGAGGTGATCATCGCAGCGAACGACCCGGTGCCGACATTCATTTTTGATGAGGTCGACGCGGGTGTCGGCGGTGCGTCGGCCATCGAAATTGGTAAACGCCTTGCGAGGCTTGCCACCAGCGCACAGGTCATCGTTGTCACACACCTTCCGCAGGTTGCCGCATTCGCGACCAACCACTTGAGGGTGGTGAAGGACAGCGACGGCGGGGTGACTGCCAGTAGTGTGCAGCAGTTGAACTCCGAGGAGCGAGCTCAGGAGTTGGCCCGAATGCTCTCCGGGCTTACCGACTCTGAAAGTGGACTGGTTCATGCGCGTGAACTTCTCGAAACGGCGCAGTCGCTCGTGTGACAGAGTGTTCGCGGTGTGTCCCGTCGACTCGCACCCACCAACCTGCTGATAAGCTGTAAACCCGTGGTGGTCAAACATTTCCCGGAGACAACAAAGCACATTTTCGTCACCGGGGGTGTCGTCTCCAGTCTGGGTAAAGGACTTACGGCCGCCAGCCTCGGCAA
>JBDSZO010000173.1:0-4548 GCA_039925105.1 Terrimesophilobacter sp.
GTTTGTACTCCAGGCTCGTCGGAGCGTTACCGAAACCGTGGCCCTCCAGCCGCACGAAGGCGAACTTGCGGTCGATCAGCCACGGCACGTGGTCGCTCGGGCCAACGTGCACATTCTTCGGGTCCAGGTGGGCGCTGATGTTGCTCGTGACGGCCTGAGTTTTCGAGATCTTCTTCGACTCCAGCCTTGAGCGCTCCAACATGTTCTTGAAATCCATGTTGCCGCCGACGTTGAGCTGGTAGGTGCGGTCGAGCACGAGACCGCGCTGCTCGAACAGGCGGGCAAGAACCCGGTGCGTGATGGTCGCACCGAGTTGACTCTTGATGTCGTCGCCGACGACCGGAACGCCGGCATCGGTAAACTTTTGGGCCCACTCCGGGTTGCTGGCTACGAACACCGGGAGTGCGTTCACGAGCGCAACACCGGCATCAATAGCCGCCTGAGCATACGACTTGACCGCGGCATCCGAACCAACCGGCAGGTAGCAGACCAGCACGTCAACCCGCGCATCCCGCAATGCTTGTACGACGTTCACGGGTGGTGCGTCGGATTCAGTGATGGTGTTTCGGTAATATTCTCCGAGCCCGTCGAGGGTGGGACCGCGCTGCACCGTCACCCCAGTAGATTCCACCTCAGCGAACCGGAGAGTGTCATTTTCGCTCGCCCAGATCGCCTCGGCGAGGTCGACCCCCACCTTTGCGGCGTCGACGTCGAAGGCGAGAACGAACTCAATGTCGCTGACGGAATACGGGCCGAAACGGTTGTGCATGAGGCCAGGAATGACCTCATCGGCCGCAGCGTCACGGTAAAAAGTGATCCCCTGGACGAGCGCATTTGCGCAGTTTCCGACACCGGCGATGGCAACCCTGATGGGCATAAATTCATGGCTCCTTGAAAGACGATTGATCTCCTACTACACTAGGCAAGTTGCGCGCTGGAAATAAACCAGCGTGCACGATGCGAAAGACCCTCCTGTTACAGATCGTCTGTAACCGTTCTAGTCCAAAGGAGGTGGGTTAGTTATGCATCAGTACGAACTCATGGTGATTCTCGATCCAGAGATTGACGAGCGCACCGTTGCTCCAAGTCTCGACAAGTTCCTGAATGTCATCCGAACCGGTGGTGGAACCATCGACAAGGTGGATGTCTGGGGAAAGCGTCGCTTGGCGTACGAGATCAACAAGAAGACGGAAGGCATCTATGCCGTTGTCGACATGACAGCGACAGCGGAGTCGACCATCGAGCTTGACCGCCAACTGAAGCTCAGTGAAGCGGTCATGCGCACCAAGGTTCTTCGGGCCGAGGAAGCCATTGCACAGGTCGCGGAGGCCGCGAAGCTGTCCGCTGAGAAGGCTGCTCGCAAGGCAGCTGCAACGCCAAAGGTCACCACTTCCGCGCCAACTGCGGCGAAGGCGGCACCGAAGGCAGAAGCCGCCCCCAAGGTGGACATTGCCGCCAAGGCAGAAGCTGCCCCGAAGGCTGAGGCTGCGGAGTCCAACAAGGACGAGGCGTAACGATGGCCGGCGAAACCGTCATCACCGTCGTCGGAAACCTGACCAGCGACCCGGAGCTGCGGTACACGCAAAACGGGCTCGCCGTCGCGAACTTCACGATCGCATCAACCCCGCGCACCTTCGACCGTGCATCGAATGACTGGAAGGACGGCGAAGCGCTGTTCCTGCGGGCATCGGTGTGGCGCGAATTTGCCGAGCATGTTGCCGGTTCGCTGAGCAAGGGTGCACGGGTTATCGCGACCGGTCGCCTTAAGCAGCGCAACTACGAGACCAAAGAGGGCGAGAAGCGCACCAGCTTTGAGATCGAGGTCGACGAGATTGGCCCAAGCCTTCGCTATGCGACGGCACAGGTCACCCGCTCCAGTGGTGGCGCCTCCAGTGGCGGAGCCTCACGTGGTGGAGCGAGCCAGGGCGGCGGCCAGGGCGGCGATGAGCCGTGGGCCGGATCCGGTTCGGGTTCAGGGTCGTCAGATGCTTCGAGCTCCGGGGATGTCTGGAACTCGCCAGGCAACTTCAACGACGAGACTCCGTTCTAACCAACTCAGCCCTATTCAGCACAGTCCTCTTCAGCACAGTGTTGATTCGCTCCAGCTGACAGCCCCTAGGGCTTGATCTGGGACTTAACCTAACTTTAAGAAAGCAGGAAACAATGGCCGGAAAGTCCAGCGGCGACCGCCGCAAGCCACTCCGTGGCGCCAAGGGCGGCAAGAATGCCGCCCCGGCAAAGTCCATCCGCGTTGGCGTCATCGACTATAAAGATGTCGCGACCCTCCGCAAGTTCATCTCAGAGCGTGGAAAGATCCGCGCTCGCCGAATCACCGGTGTCTCCGTACAGGAGCAGCGCCTCATCGCCCGTGCCGTCAAGAACGCACGCGAGATGGCCCTGCTGCCGTACGCGGGCTCAGGCCGTTAAAGGAGCGCCAAGACATGTCAAAACTGATTCTCACCCATGAGGTCACTGGTCTCGGTGCCCCCGGCGACATCGTTGACGTCAAAAATGGTTTCGCGCGCAACTACCTGATCCCCCAGGGTTGGGCAGTGCAGTGGACCCGCGGCGGCGAAAAGCAGATCGATCAGATCAAGGCGGCCCGTGCCGCTCATGAGCACGCGACCATCGAAGAGGCACAGGACCTTAAGGCGAAGCTGCAGGCTAACCCGGTGACGCTCACCGTGAAGGCTGGCGGTGGCGGCCGACTGTTCGGATCTGTCAAGACCACTGACGTCGCAGAGGCCGTGGCCGCAGCTGGCTTTGGCACCATCGACAAGCGCAAGATCGAGATCAGCGCTCCGATTAAGGCGGTCGGCGACCACGAGGCGACGGTTCGCCTTCGGGATGACCTCGTTGCAACGATCACCCTGAAAGTGGTCGCGGCAAAGTAGTGGATGTACGGCGTCGGCCATAGCGTCGACATCGTCGTTAACGACATCGCTTAAACGCTAGAGCGGCGGCGAGCTTCGGCTCGTCGCCGCTGTTGTCTGCTCAGCGCAGTGTACACGGATGTTTACCCCCGAAACGTACCCCGAACCGTTCGTTCTGCCCCCAATTAGGGGCACGATTTGTGCACAGGTTGACCTCGAAATCGCAAAGCTTCAACCGGAACTGTAAACATGTTTCTACACACAGGGGAAAGTTATAGAAAACCCTGATCAGAGGGTCTATCCGTTGAGAAACTCGTAAATAATCCACAGGGTATTCCACAGCTTGCCAACAAAGCCGTCGGCGTTTCGCTCAAATAACTCACAGCGTTATCCACAGGCACTGTTGTGGCTAACGGGACAAGTTCCCTATGGTTTGACAGCATCCAAATTTGAGGGGGGACACCACCTGGCGCGAGTCGAATTCTGATGCACGATTTCGGACATGCCTAACACCCGACGGGCGATGTCGGAAGCACAGGGTAGACCTGTGTGCAGAGCACGAGAGTGGCCTCCAGCAGGTCACGCCGGCAGTACAAAGTTGACGTGTGTGAAATGTGCAGTGCGAACCCGAGTGGCCCCGGTTCTGCCGTGGCCAGAAAGTTTAGGAATGTCGATAGCTCAGCTTGGCCTCGCCGGGGATCAGTGGCAGGCGGATCAGCGGCACTCCGGTGACTCCCGCCAGTCTGAGCGCACCCCTCCCTACGATCTGCTCGCGGAACAGAGCGCGATCGGCGGAATGCTTCTGAGCAAGGATGCCGTTGCCGACGTAATGGAAACGGTCCGTTCGAACGATTTCTACATTCCGAAGCACGAGATCATCTTTGAAGCGATTCTCTCGCTCTACTCGCACGGTGAACCCACCGACGTGATTGCGGTGACCGACGAACTGACCAAGTCGGGAGAGTTGGGACGAGCTGGCGGAGCAGAGTACCTGCACACGTTGACCGGACTCGTCCCTACCGCAGCCAATGCGGGCTACTACGGTGCGATTGTTGGCGAGAAGGCGGTGCTTCGGCGTCTGGTTGAGGCGGGTACTCGCATCGTGCAGATGGGTTACGCGAGCGAGGGCGAGGTTGTCGACCTGGTCAACAACGCCCAGGCCGAAATTTACGCTGTCACCGGGGGTGTTGAGTCCGAGGATTTCGTTCCGCTGACGGACGCCGTGACGACGGCGATCGACGAAATCGAGGCGGCTAAGGGCCGTGACGGCATGATGACCGGTGTTCCGACCGGTTTCGCAGAACTGGACGAGCTGACCAACGGGTTGCACCCAGGCCAGTTGATCATTGTCGCGGCGCGGCCGGCGCTCGGTAAATCGACGCTGGCTCTGGATTTCGCGCGGGCAGCATCCATCAAGAATAATCTGCCCTCGATCATCTTCTCGCTGGAAATGGGCCGTAGTGAGATCGCTATGCGGTTACTCTCGGCGGAGTCCTCGGTGCCCCTGCAGGGCATGCGCAAGGGGACAGTGGACTCTCGCGACTGGACCACCATCGCCAAAACGCGCGGCCGCATCAACGATGCGCCTCTGTACATCGACGACAGCCCAAATATGACTCTGGTGGAGATTCGGGCCAAGTGCCGCAGACTCAAACAGCGGGTCTGTCTCAAGATG
>JBDSZO010000174.1:0-19245 GCA_039925105.1 Terrimesophilobacter sp.
GGGGTACCCGCCAGGCTCGGCCAGTCGCCTCGAAGACGACTACCTTCGAGTGACGCGACGAGCCCGGCGGGTGTTTGAGCGACTCTTTTACGGCGAAGCTGGTTAGACCCCGTAATACAGTTCGTACTCGAACGGGTGCGGACGCTGCGCCAGCGGCATCAGTTCCTTTTCGCGCTTGTACGCGATCCAGGTGTCGATCACGTCCTGCGAGAAGACACCACCGGCAAGAAGAAAGTCGTGATCCTCTTCCAACGCGACCAGTGCTGCATCCAGCGACGCCGGCAACTGCGGAATGTTGCGGGCTTCTTCCGGCGGCAACTCGTACAGGTCTTTGTCAACCGGTTCGTGCGGCTCGATCTTGTTCTTGATTCCGTCGAGACCTGCCATCAGCTGGGCGGCAAAACCCAGATACGGGTTGCCAGAAGCATCCGGCACCCGGAACTCGATGCGTTTGGCTTTTGGGTTCGTTCCGGTGATCGGGATACGGATGGCGGCCGAGCGGTTACCGGCTGAGTAGACGAGGTTGACCGGCGCCTCGAAGCCGGGAACCAGTCGACGGAAACTGTTCACCGTCGGGTTCGTGAAGGCCACCACCGCCGCTGCGTGCTTCAGCAACCCACCGATGTACCAGCGGGCGAGATCCGAAAGCCCACCATAGCCACTCTCGTCGTAGAACAGCGGCTTGCCCTCGTTCCACAGCGACTGGTGGGTGTGCATCCCGGAGCCGTTGTCACCGAACAGCGGCTTCGGCATAAACGTCGCCGTTTTGCCCCACTGCTCGGCGGTGTTCTTCACGATGTACTTGAACTTCAGGATGTCGTCTGCTGAGTGCACCAGGGTGTCGAACCGGTAGTTGATTTCGGCCTGGCCGCCACTGCCAACTTCGTGGTGTGCGCGCTCAAGGATGAGCCCGGCGTCAATGAGCTTGAGGCTGATGTCGTCACGCAGATCGGCCTGCTTGTCGACCGGGCTGACCGGAAAATATCCGCCCTTGAACGGGGTCTTGTTCGCAAGGTTGCCGCCGTCCTCAACCCGCCCGGTGTTCCAGGCGCCCTCCACGGAGTCGACGGAGAAGAAGCTCGAGTTCTGTTTCGTCTCGTAACGGACGTCGTCGAAGATGTAGAACTCGGCCTCGGGCGCGAAGAATGCGGTATCGGCGATGCCGGTCGACGCAAGATACTTCTCCGCCATCTTGGCCACCTGGCGCGGATCACGGCCATAAATCTCACCGTTACGCGGATTGTAAATGTCGAAGAGCATGATGAGCGTTCGCTCCTTGCGGAACGGGTCGATGTACGCGGTGGAGACATCCGGGATCAGCTGCAGGTCAGACTCGTGGATGGAAGCGAATCCGCGGATCGATGAGCCATCGAAGAGCTGTCCGACCGAGAAGAACTCTTCATCCACGGTGGAGGCCGGGATGTTAAAGTGCTGCTGCACACCGGGAAGATCGGTGAATCGGACGTCCACAAACTTGACATCGGTGTCCTTAATGAAGGACAGGACCTCGGACGAATCGCTGAACATGCGTGACTCCTTTTAGCGGAATGGTGGGTTCTTGAACGGCAACCACACACGAGGGTATGCGCGGCCGATTTCGCTTCGGTGTCCCCATTGTTTCACCCATGTTTCAACTTGTTGGCACTCTAGGCTTGAGGGGTGACCCAGGATCCGCAGAAAGTCGAGCCGCGGTGGCCGGGCGAACGTCTCGGCCTACCAGAGTCCGGAGCCCGGTCGATTGCGCGGCCTGGGCGCAGGATTGGGGCTCTGATTCTCGATTGGGCAATCAGCGTCGTCGTCTCAATCGCATTTTTCAGCTACGACCCGTTCGCGACACTTGCCGTGTTTGCGGCAACCCAGATTGTGTTCCTTGTTCTGCTGAATGGCAGCATCGGTCACCTTGTGTTTCGGATGCGTCTGGTGCCCATCGCAGGTGGATGGGGCGGGGTATGGCGCCCGGTGGTGCGCACACTGCTGCTGTGCTTTGTGATCCCCGCGGTGATCTGGAATCGGGACCAACGTGGACTCCACGACGTCGCGGCGGGAACCGTCCTGGTTGTTCGCTAGTGCGCGCCGTGCCGGCTGGTACTACGCGCGCCGCTGAGCGCGCGCCTTCATCGGGTCGACGCCCTTCGGAATGGGCAGGTTTGGCCCTTTGTGCAGCGAACTGACCCGGTTGCTGACCGCATAAATCTCTGCCTTGTTGAGTGCGCGCTTGAACTTTCGAACGCGACGAGAAAGCTTATGCAACGGAATCGAATTGACATCGGGGCCAACCTGCAGCACGTTGATTGGCACGTTGGGAAGGATGCGGGAGACCTTGCGGCGTTCGTCATCCACCATTTTTTGCGTGCGTGACTTCGGCCCCTCGCCAATCAGGACAACGCCACCTCTGCCGACGGCGCGATAGACGGCATCCTGTGTTTTTGGGCTGATCGCGACCGGCATCTCGCTACCCACCCAACCGCGCGGCAAAGAACTCTTGAGCACTGCACCGACAGCACCCGGCTGACCAGCGATCTGAGAGTATGCAGCTTTCTCTGCTTTGCGACCCAAAATAATCAGGAACACCAGCAGCCCGCCGAGCACTCCGGAGATGATCCACAACACGAGTCCAAACACACTGTCGAGCGACAGGATGATCGCCAGCACTATTCCGACGAGTACCGGCACGGCAAAGCCGAGGGCCATCCACCAGACCGCTGTCGGGTCGTATTTCCTGGTCATCTGGAAGACCTGATACATCTGCTTGAGACGACCGGGCTCTTTCGCCGATTTTGGACTCTTCGTCTTGGTGCGTGCCATGCCTACAAGGATACGGGCTCTTCTCCATCACTGGTTCGCGCCTGAGGAGACTCTCCCCAGGTTTTCCCAGCACACGGAGGTCGACGACGAATCCGTTCACGATGGGCGCGTGGAAACTCTTGGCGGCTTCTCTCTGGTCCGACAGCTCGGCGTCGGGCCCCGTGCCGAAATTTGGCTTGGTCACGACGGTGGGGAGGTTGTCGCCCTCAAAGTCTTTCGGCCCTTTGTGCAGCGCAGCGACATCGACATTGAGATCGAAGCGCTTGGGCGAGCATCCTCGCGCCACCTGTTGCGACTACGGGATCTTGCATCAACTCCGGACGGCACGCCGTGCATTGTGCTTGAGAGGCTCTCAGCGCTGAATCTGGGGCAGATTCTTTCCCGTCGGACTCTTGGGGCAGGCGAGGCAGTGACGATCCTTGCGCCGATCGCGCTGGCGGTCGCAGAACTGCACAGGGTGGGTGTTGCGCACAGTGCTGTCCGGCCGAGTGCCGTGCTCTTCGACGGTGTCGGAGCACCAGTGCTTGCCAGTTTCGGGTCATCGCAACTTATCGGTGATTTTCCCGATCCGCCAGAGTCGAACAGCCTCACGATTGAGCAGCGGGCACACCACCCTGCGGTGGCCGAAGACCTTCGTCAACTCGCGGACTTGGTTACGGTCGTGTTTCGGGGAGTTGAGGACGGGGCTGAGCTATGTCGCTGGCTTGGCACCGTTGCACCGGCGCGGGAGGTGCAGGCCTCTCGAGAAGTTCCCGCGTGGCCGGACGACTTTGCTGACGAACTCGCCGACCGGCTGTTTACCGTTGCCAATCCTTCCCCGGTTCGCGTCACTGCGGCGACCACGTTCGATTCAGTCGATGCCGTCCCGTCGCGACTTGGCGAAAGCGGGTCAGCGATTCCCGGCCAAGAAGCCGCGCTCAGTCATGGTTCGGAAGGCGGGCGGAACGCAGGCGACACGGCAACGCATCGCGCAGTCGTCGGTACGCTGGCCTTACCAACAAGCGTTGAGCAGGCACTCACCGACGTGCACGCAACGGCATTGCGCGTGGTCGCGTCAATCCGACCGCGCGTGTGGATTCTGGTGGGAGTTCTTGCAATACTCGGCGTCGCGGCGGCAAGCGTGCTGGTCGGGGGCACCTCACTGTTCAGTGGCACCGCGCTGTCGGGCTCGTCAAAAGCTGCGGACCACCCAAGCACAGTTCAGTCGACCACGGTGCCACGGCCCGCCACCGGTGGCCAGCACGAACGCGACGTGACAAGCGACGATCCACTGGCGGCCGCAAGCGCGCTGCTCGGCCTTCGCGCACACTGTTTCGCTCAACGGTCGATTCTGTGCCTCGACGGGGTAGACCAGGCCAATTCTTCGGCGATGGATGCTGACAGCCACGCGATTCGGCTTGCCCAGCAGGGCGCTGTCTCGACCGGCGCGCCGGGCTTTGCAACGGCCGGGGCGACACTGGTTGACGTGAAACTGGTTGAACGTCTTGGCGATTCTGTTCTCTTGAGTGTGAATCTAAAAACTGATCCCGGGGCAGCGTCTTCCGAAAAACCAGCGGCCTCGCTCCTTCTGGTGAAGGGCGAGACCGGTTGGTTGATTCGCGATCTGGTCTCGGCGGACCAGGATGGGTCTAGCTGATTCCGAGATTCGCAGTGAAGTCGCCACTCTCGAGACGTTCCTTGATGGCGACGAGGAATCCTGCAGCGTCAGCGCCATCCACAATGCGGTGATCGTACGATAGCGCGAGGTAGACGACGGATCGAATGGCGATCGCGTCCAAGCCGTGGTCGCTCACAACGACGGGCTTCTTGCTGACGATCCCGGTTCCGAGAATCGCCGATTGCGGCAAGAATACGACGGGCGTGTCGAACAATGCTCCGCGGGAACCTGTGTTGGTCACGGTAAAGGTTCCGCCCGCCAGCTCGTCCGGCTTTAACTTGTTGTCGCGCGTACGCTCAGCAAGATCAGCGATCTCTGCGGACAACTGGGCGATGTTGAGGTCGCTTGCGTTGCGGATGACCGGGGTGAGCAGGCCACGTTCGGTATCGACCGCGATGCTCACGTTCTCCTGGCCGGGGTAGACGATGTTGTCACCGTCGATCGTGGCGTTAATGATCGGGTACGCCTTCAGAGCTTCGGCTGCAGCAAGAGTGAAGAACGGCAGGTAGGTCAGCTTGTTGCCGGTCTTCTCCGCGAACTCTGTCTTCACCTTGTCCCGCAATTGCGCAACAGCGGTGACATCAACTTCGACGACGGTGGTGAGCTGTGCCGAGGTCTGCATCGAGACGACAGCGCGCTCGGCAACAACCTTGCGCAAACGGGACATGGGAACGGTGGTTCCCCGTAGTGGCGACGTCTCCAACGGTGCGGCAGTTGCCGGCACGGGGGATTCGCCACCCGTCGCAGGGGTTGCTGCAAGAACATCCTGCTTGCGGATGCGTCCGCCAACACCCGATCCACTGATGGACGAAAGGTCGACACCGCTCTCGTTTGCGAGTTTGCGAACCAGCGGTGTCACGTACCCAGCGCCGGGAGCAGGAACTGCGGACGGCTGCGTAGTCAATTGTGGTTGCGCTGCTGGCGGTGCTGGTTCTGATTCTGGCTGTGCAGTTTCTGATTCTGGCTGTGCGGGCTCTGGCTGTGCAGGTTCTTCGGGCGCCGGTTCGGCCGGTGGCGCGACTTCCTCGTGGGCCTTGGCTGGTTCTTCGGGCTCGGCAGTCTCTGACACGGGCGGTGCTGCGGACACGGGCGGTGCTGCGGACACAGGCGGTGCTGGCTGCTGTGCCGGTGCAGATTCCGGTGAGGGCGGTGGCGATGCGGCCGCTGGCTGCTCGGCAGGTACTTCGGCGGCGGGCGCTTCGGTGGCAGGTTCTTCGGCGTCAGGCGCTTCGACGGCAGGGGCCGGCGCAACCGGCTCTTCCGCAGCTGCGACACCAGTGCCGATGGTTGCCAGAGCCGTGCCAACCTCCACGGTCTCGTCCTCAGCGACGAGAATAGCCTCAAGCACTCCCGCGATCGGTGAGGGAATCTCCGTGTCGACTTTGTCGGTCGACACCTCCACCAATGGCTCGTCGACTTCGACCTGGTCGCCGACATTTTTCAACCAGCGTGTCACCGTACCTTCGGTGACACTCTCGCCGAGTGCCGGGAGGTTGACGGATTCGCTCATCAGTTGGGCTCCTTATAGACCTGTGCTGTCGCTCTAGCTTAGTTGCGGATCCGCAGATCACATGGCATGCAATGGCTTACCGGCCAAGGCGAGGAACGCCTCACCCAGTGCTTCATTCTGGGTCGGGTGTGCGTGGATGAGCGGAGCGATGTCCTCCGGGTATGCTTCCCAGTTCACCGCGAGCTGTGCTTCGCCGATGAGCTCGCCAACCCGGGCACCGATCATGTGCACTCCGACGATGGGGCCGTCGTTGACACGCACCACCTTGATGGACCCGCTGGTCCCGATGATGGCACTCTTGCCGTTTCCGCCCAGGTTGTAGTCGTAGCTGGTGACGGACTCGTCGCCGTACTGTTCTTTTGCAGCACTTTCAGACAGTCCAACAGAGGCAACCTCCGGGTCGGAATAGGTGACCTTGGGAATGTTGACATCAGAGATCACGACCGGGCTCAAACCGGCGATTTCTTCCGCAACAAAAATTCCATGTTGGAATCCGCGGTGCGCAAGCTGCAGGCCGGGGACGATGTCTCCCACCGCATAAACGCCCGGAATGTTGGTTGCGAGGCGCTCATCGGTAATGACAAAGCCGCGGTCCATGGTGATTCCGACCTCGTCGAATCCTAGGTTCGAGGTCACTGGACCTCGGCCGACCGCAACCAGAAGCAATTCTGCTTCGACGGTTTCACCGTTTTCCATGGTGACGACAACACCGGTCTCGTTCTGAAGGACACTTTTGAACCGAGTGCCGAGCTTGAAGTCGATTCCGCGTTTGCGGAATGCGCGTTCAAATTGTTTGCTGATTGCTTCATCCTCATTTGGAACCAGGTGAGGCAGCGCCTCAATGATGGTGACGTCGGCACCCCAGGAACGCCACACGCTGGAGAACTCGACCCCGATGACGCCACCGCCGAGCACGGCAACCTTTTTCGGCACGAAGTCGAGCTCGAGCGCTTGCTCTGAGGTGATCACCCGACCACCGATCTCCAGACCTGGCAGCGAGCGCGAGAATGATCCGGTCGCCAAAACAATGTTTTTGCCGGTGATGGTGTCGTCGCCCACCGCGACCGTTGTGGGTGAGGTCAGTGTGCCTGACCCTTCGATCACGGTGATTCCGCGGGCTTTGATGAGGCCCTCAAGGCCCTTGTACTTGCTGGCGACGATTCCTTCGCGGTATGCCGTGACTGCGGCAATGTCGATTCCGCCGAATTCTGTTGTCACGCCATACTTGGCCGACTCGCGAGAAACATCCGCAACCTCGGCCGAATGCAGGAGCGCTTTGGTCGGGATGCACCCGACGTGCAGGCAGGTGCCGCCGAGCTTGTTCTTCTCAACGAGTCCGACGCTCATCCCGAGTTCGCTGGCCCTCAGCGCGGCGGCGTAACCGCCGCTTCCCCCTCCGAGGACGACAAGATCAAAATTCTGCTCCGACACTGGCTTCTCCGACACTGGCTCTTCCGACACTGGCTCTTCCGACACTGGGCAACTCCTTGGGGTTCAGGCCGTTTTTGCAGCCACCGGCGGTGATGTGCGTGGGGGCTTTGTGGCACGTTTTCCTGCCTTAACGACCTTACTACGGTCGCGAAAACTGCTCAGCCAGTCCGAGGAGTGTGCGCACCGCGACCGCTGTTGGACCTTTTCCGGTGTAGCCGTAGCCGGGCCCGTCATTGCTTGCCGGACCGGCAATGTCGAGGTGCGCCCAGGGAATCTTGGAACCTTCCGGGGTTGTCCCGACAAACTCCTGAAGGAATACGCCGGCGATCAACATGCCGGCTGCCGTACTGCCAATCTTCACATTCGTGATGTCGGCAACATCGGACGACAGTAGCTGTCGCAACTCGGCGGGCAACGGCATTGGCCAGAACGTCTCTCCGACATCTCCAGCGACGGCAACAAGCTGGGAAACGAGTTCCTCTTGCCCCATGGCGCCGACGTAGCGGTCGCCGAGCGCGACCCTCGCGGCACCGGTGAGAGTTGCAACGTCGACGATGGCGTCTGGATTCTCTTCGCTTGCGGCCACCAGCCCGTCGGCAAGCACCAATCGCCCTTCGGCGTCGGTGTTGAGAACTTCCACCGTCTTTCCACCGCGAATGACAAGAACATCGTTTGGGCGAATCGCGGAACCCGAGGGAAGGTTCTCGGCAAGACACAGCCAGGCGGTCATTCGCACAGGCAGCCCGAGCTCTGCGACGGCGAGTATTGCTGCCAGAACAGTGGCGGCACCCGTCATGTCATATTTCATCCCCACCATCGATGCTGGCGACTTGAGGGAAAGCCCGCCGGAGTCGAAAGTGATTCCCTTGCCAACGAGTGCGAGATGCCGTGTGGCGTCGGCGGGTGCGTATTCCACCTTCACCAGGCGGGGGCCACGGGTTGAGCCCTGGCCGACGCCGATGATCCCACCGAAGCCACCTGCTGCGAGGTCGTCGGCGCCGAGCACGGTGACTGTTGCAGGAGTGTTGGCCGCAAGGTCAACAGCTGCTTGGGCGAAACTCTCCGGATACAGCGCCGAGGGGGGAGTGTTCACGAGGTCTCGAACCGTGTTGACGGCGCGGCCAACAGCGTTTGCGCGGCCAACCGCATCGGTGGTCGGCTGGGTGCTGCTGAGAACGGTAATGGTGCTGGCCGGCAATTTCGCCGGGTCCGGAGTGCCGGAGCGGTAGCTGGTGAAACTGTAGGAGCCAATCGCCGCACCTTCAAGCACCGCAATGAGTTCGGCGTCAGAGCTTGACGGCAACGCAAGGGCGACGCGCGTGGCTCCCGTCAACTGCCGAATCGCGGAGCCCGCCGCTTTGCGCAACAGGTTGGCATCAATCGGTCCGGAGCCGAGGCCAACGGTCGCGATGCTCGTCGCCGATGCATCGACAAAAGGCACTCGCCTGACCTCGTCTTCAGCGCCCGTCACCCCGACTGCCACCAGAGTGGCGTGCAACCCGGCGAACCCATCGCCTGCACCATGGAGTCGGATCCCGTCCTCCTCCTTGCTGACCCCGAGTACGAGAACGTCGGCGTCAAAAGAAAGTGCGGGTTCTAACGAGTGAACAACGGAGGCAACAGTCATGCCGCAATGTTATCGGCCACAGTTCTTCGTCAATAATCGCGAAAGCTGGTGGCATTTACCTGCCTGTTCGCTGAGGGCATTGGCGCAACCGGCTGATCCGGAGGAAGCCTTGCAGGGCGTTGATTAGAGTTGAAGGATGCATGAACCGGCAGAGCTGTATGAGTTCGAGGTGGACACTGAGGAGGTTCCGCTGGGACTCCCGCTTGTTGCCGGGCTCACCGGATTTGCGGACGCCGGGGGGGCCGTCAGCCAGTTCACTTCGGCGCTCACGGATCGGTTGCAGACGAAAGTGGTTGCCCGGTTCAACAACGATCAACTCCTGGATTACCGTGCCAGGCGCCCGACGATCTATTTCGACCAGGACCACCTGACCAACTACCAGCCGGCCTCACTTGCCCTTCATTTGGCGCAGGATGAAATCGGCCAACAGTTCCTTCTGCTTGTCGGGTACGAGCCCGACTTCCAGTGGGAGCGATTCACTGCGGCCGTACTGGAGCTCGTTAGCCTGTTCCAGGTTAAAACCACGACCTGGGTCCATGCCATCCCGATGCCGGTACCGCACACCCGTCCGATCGGTGTAACGGTGAGCGGCAACCGCACCGAGCTGATCGACACTTTTTCGGTGTGGAAACCGCACACTCAGGTTTTGGCGAATGCGTTGCATCTGGTGGAATACCGCTTGCAACGCCGCGACCACCCGATCGCCGGATTCGTTCTTCTGATTCCCCACTACCTCGCCGATACCGAGTTTCCAGATGCGGCCGTCAAAGCCCTCGAGTCGATTAGTTCTGCGACCGGGCTAATTTTCTCCAACGATGACCTCAAGGAGGAGGGCCGCGAGTTTCTGGCCAAAATCAACTCCCAGGTGGAGAGCAATCACGAGTTGGCCCGGTTGGTGGGAACGCTGGAGGAGCGCCACGACTCATACATGTCCGGAAACCCGTTGCGTTCCCCCCTCACCGATGAGGACGGCGAGTTGCCGACCGCGGATGAAATTGCTGCGGAACTGGAGATCTTCCTCGCGTTGCGCAGGAACGGTGACGACGAAAATCCTGCACACTAGTCGTTTAGTTGTTTAGTCGTTGAAGCGCGAAGTCGTGCGGGTTCCGCCGCCGTGCACGGCAGAATGATTCAGTGAACCGTGGGCGCTCCTGGCTGATCTGGGCGATCGCGATGGTCGCCTATGTGATCGCCGTGGTCCAGCGCTCCTCGTTGGGCGTAGCAAGTGTTGAGGCTGCTGATCGTTTCGAGGTGTCCGCGTCGGTTCTTTCAAGCCTTGCCGTGCTTCAGATCATTGTGTACGCGGCGCTCCAGATCCCGGTGGGGATCGTGCTGGACCGGGTTGGTCCAAAGCGAATGATCGCCACCGGTGCACTTCTGATGGCGGTCGGGCAGGTCACGCTTGCCATTGCGCCGTCGATCGAGGTTGCCATTGCTGGTCGAGTGCTTGTCGGAGCTGGAGACGCGATGACGTTTATTTCGGTCATCAGGCTCCTTGCCTCCTGGTTCGATGGCAGAATTCTGCCCCAGGTGTCGCAATGGACCGGCAATGTTGGCGCCCTGGGACAGGTGATCTCCGCGATTCCGCTATCCATACTGTTGCAGGTCACCGGATGGGAATGGACGTTCCTCACTGCCGCCGCACTGTCCGCCCTCGCGCTCACCGTGGTCCTTGTCCTGTTGTCTGACGGTCCGGCGACGGTACCCGCCGCGCTCCTTGGGTTCAGGGACACCATGCGTCAGTTGAAGGACAACCTCTCGCGCCCGGGCACGCAGCTCGGATTCTGGTCGCACTTTGTCTCCCAATCCTCCGGCACAGTGTTTGCACTGCTGTGGGGATTTCCGATCATGATCGGTGGTCTCGGGTACAGCCATGAGCAGGCGTCTGGGTTGCTTACCGTCCTTGTAGCAGCGGGGCTGGTGAGTGGGCCCATCCTGGGAATCGTGTCAGCGCGTTATCCGCTTCGTCGTTCGAACGTGATCCTGATGATCATGGCCGGAATCGGTTCGGCGTGGGTGGCTGTGTTGCTTTGGCCGGGTGAGCCACCATTCTGGCTGGTCACCGTGTTGGTCATAGCCCTTGGGGTTGGCGGCCCAGGGTCGATGATCGGGTTCGATTATGCCAGGACGTTCAACCCGATGCGCAGCCTGGGTTCGGCGAACGGGATTGTGAATGTCGGTGGGTTTTTGGCCAGTTTCACGATGATGTACCTCATTGGTGTTTTGCTTGACCTGCAAAATGGCTGGAAAATTGCCAACGGCATCCACGGCGAGCTGTTCTCCTGGGATTCCTTCAGGGTCGCGCTGTGGGTACAGTTCCCCATTCTCGGGGCCGGCGTGGTGTTACTGCTGATCTCGCGTCGGCGCACCCGTCGCAGGCTGCACGAAGAGGAGGGAATACAGGTGGGCCCCTTGTGGGTTGCACTGGTACGGAGCCTTCGTCGTCGAAACCCTTGACAAAGTCGGCTGGCGATGCATGCGGTCATCCGGTGCTCCGAAAGCATGCAATAATTGACCACGGACCCGTTCACGTCCCGCACCTCACACGCTAACGCTGCGTTTCAGGCTTGGGACTTGACATGGGTCCTAGTACTGCCCAAAAACAACCTCACACGACGACTCGCGAGTATGACGGAGGCCAGTACGCCTGATCAGCCAAGGAAAGGTGACCCAATGGCTGCAAAGTCCAGCACGGCCACAACCCGCAAACCCACTACTTCGGCAGTGACGAAGGCCGCAACCGCGAAGGCCGCGCCTGCGAAGACCACGCCAGCGAAGGCCGCGCCGAAGAAGGCTGCGGCCGTTAAGACCACGCCAGCCAAGGCCGCGCCAAAGAAGGCTGCGCCAAAGAAGGCTGCGCCAAAGAAGGCTGCGGCCGTTAAGACCACGCCAGTCAAGGCCGCGCCAAAGAAGGCTGCGGCCAAGACGGTAACCGCGACGAAGCCTACCATGGCACGCAAGGCCACGAAGTCGAGCGATGATGAGACTCAAGTCGACGCGCCCGAGCTTGATGTTGACCAGCAGGACGCCAAGGATGACGACGGCAACGACACGGCGAACGAGGGTGGCACAGTCGAAGCGTTGCCGACGGGCGCTCTCGTTCTCTCGGCCGTTGATGACGACGACGACGTGCCGGTGTATTCGGCGGCCATCACCGGCGCGACGGCGGATCCGGTCAAGGACTACCTGAAACAGATCGGTAAGGTCGCGCTCCTGAACGCGGCCGAAGAGGTTGAGCTGGCTATGCGCATTGAAGCCGGCCTGTTTGCCGAGGACAAGCTCAGCCAGATGACTGAAACCGTGAAGAAGTCCCAGCTGGGCCGTGAGCTCTACTGGGTCGCCAAGGATGGCGCGCGCGCCAAGAGCCACCTGTTGGGCGCTAACCTGCGTCTGGTGGTTTCCCTCGCAAAGCGGTACACCGGCCGCGGCATGCAGTTCCTGGACCTCATTCAGGAGGGCAACCTCGGCCTTATCCGCGCGGTTGAGAAATTCGACTACACCAAGGGCTTCAAATTCTCCACCTATGCGACCTGGTGGATCCGCCAGGCGATCACCCGCGCGATGGCAGACCAGGCCCGCACCATCCGCATCCCTGTACACATGGTTGAGGTCATCAACAAGCTTGCACGGGTGCAACGTCAGATGCTGCAGGATCTCGGCAGAGAACCCACCCCAGAGGAGCTCAGCCGCGAGCTGGACATGACGCCGGAGAAGGTCGTTGAGGTGCAGAAGTATGGCCGTGAGCCGATCTCGCTGCACACGCCACTCGGCGAGGACGGCGATAGCGAATTCGGTGACCTGATTGAGGACACCGAGGCCGTCGTGCCTGCGGATGCTGTGGGCTTCACCATGCTGCAGCGCCAGTTGGAGAGTCTCCTTGATTCTCTGTCCGAGCGTGAGGCTGGCGTGATCCGGATGCGGTTCGGCCTTGGCGACGGGATGCCGAAAACCCTCGACCAGATCGGTGACACTTTCGGTGTGACGCGTGAGCGCATCCGCCAGATCGAGTCGAAGACCATGGCGAAACTTCGCCACCCCTCCCGCTCGCAGTCGCTGCGGGACTACCTGGAGTAAGCAATGCCAGCGCAGGCGAACGATGGTAAGTCCCTTGAGGTTGACGTGGACGGCGTTCGATATCTTCGGATACCGATCAAGACTTCTCTCGTTTCTCCTGAGGACGACATTGTTGAGGTCGTCACGCGCTTCGCAAAGGGCGAGCTGGAGGTCGGCGACGCTCTGTTTGTCACCGAAAAAATTGTGGCGATCACCCAAGGTCGGGCGTACCCGATTGACTCCATAACGCCACGCCCACTGGCTATTCGCCTGTCTCGATACGTCACGAAGACCCCCGGGGGTATCGGGCTCGGCATGCCACAGACGATGGAGATGGCGTTGCGGGAATGTGGAACGCCACGGATCCTCCTCGCGGCTGCCGTGGCAGCGGTCACCAAGTTGCTCGGTCGCCGCGGTGACTTCTATGTGATTGCTGGCCCGAAAGCGCGCGGCATCGACGGGCCGACCGGCGGGACTATCCCGCCATACAACTCGCAGGTGGTGTTGGCGCCGGACCGACCTAATGTGGTGGCAGCACAATTGCGCACCGCGCTCGGCAACGGTGCTGAAGTGTTCATCGTCGACATCAACGATTTCGGCGGGAACGTGCTCGGCTCGACCATGTCGAAGGCCGACGATCGACGCATCGAACGGATCCTTGCCGACAACCCGCTCGGACAGGGCCACCAGAGCACGCCGCTCGGTATCATTCGCGCCGCCTGAGCCGCGCTCTGGACCCTGCTCGGCTAAAAGCCGATGACCTTGCGGTACAGCGGGAGCAGGCCGGTCTTGGTGCCGGTCAGGCTCGGCTTCGCCTGGAACACTCCGGTGTTGTAGTTGCCCTCAATGACGACCGGTCTCTCCGGTGAGATGGCAATGTCCCATCCGACATACGGGATTTGAGGCACCTTTCTGGCAATCTCGTCCACGAGTGCTTCGACACGATCGAACATCGGCACCCGAAAGCCAGGAATGTGAATTCCGGAGAGCGGGTGGATTTCGTAGGCATCCCCCTGAATGTCGAAAGCTGCGTGCAACGCAACTCCGTTCTCGTCCAGCATCGTGTACATGCCGCCGTGCGCAAAGTTGTCGATCACGCCGCCATTGCCCATCTTCAGAACCCGAGCCAGAATGTGCACGTCGGCGCCATCGAAGTAGGAGACGATGCGCAAAGAGTTGACGCTCGTGGAGTTCAGTGCGGCCATGTCAGGATGCTGAGGGATGACCTGCTCAACCAGAAATTGGTGATTCTCAAGCAGTTGGGCGCGAAACGCCTCCCAATCGTCGATGTCTGTTGCAGTGCGGCCTTCGATACCCTGACCGCCGTCACTGTCGGTGACTTTCACGATCACGCGCTTGTGCTTCGTGACGAACGATCTCAGCTCGTCCACCGTCGCCGCGCGAACGTCGAGACACTCGCGGCCAACATAGTCCGCGAACACTTTCACGAACTGTGACTTGTCGGCGAACTGGCCTCGGAAAGCCTTCTGGTTGACCAACTGCGCAATGTGGTTGGACTTCGGATGCGTCATGTAGGTGATGCGGTCGCGGTGCTTCAGGAGATGAAAGTCCCAGTCCTGATAGTCGGTGAATCCAGTCTCATGCACTCCTGCGGACCAGATCATGTCGAGCGCGATCAGCCATCGAGGTTTCCAGGTGGTTTTGCTGAGTTTTTCGGCGATCCGGAACAGGTTGGTCCAATCCACATTGGACGCGCGCCAGAAGAAGTACTTGATCCGCCGCCGCAGGCCGAGCGAGCGGCGCCCCGCCACTAACGTTCCTCGTGCAACCGACTGGACTCGTCGTGCCATGCTGTCGCGACAGCTTCCAGCTTCTCCTGGTAGCGGCGACCGTGGTGGGCACAGAACATGAGTTCGCTTTCACCGATCATGACTCGGATGTACGCCTGAGCGCCGCAACTGTCGCAACGATCGAGCGCGCTCAACTGGTAGGACTCGCTCAGTGGCGCTGCCGGTGCTTCTGCGGTGATCTGAGACATGGTGCCCTCCTTCATGCCGGGAATGCTTATACCTATCCAAACACGATTGCTCCCGGAAACCTGCCCCCTGTTGGGGTATTTCGCTGAACGCGTATCGCGACGTGCACGAGGGGTGTTGCAGTGCGTCGGCGGATCGAACGCTGGTTAGTGTTGAGTTCGCACGCGCAAAAAAGTCTTTTGGAGGTCATTGGTGGCGGATTCCGACTATTCAGCGCGGCACCTCTCAGTACTTGAGGGCTTGGAGGCTGTGCGGAAGCGACCCGGAATGTACATCGGTTCCACAGACTCTCGGGGGCTCATGCACTGCCTGTGGGAGATCATCGACAATTCGGTTGATGAGGCGCTTGGTGGCTTCGGCTCCGACATCAGCGTGGTCTTGCACAGCGACGGCAGCGTCGAGGTTCGAGACACGGCGCGGGGCATCCCGGTCGACATCGAACCGAAGACCGGGCTTTCCGGTGTCGAGGTGGTGTTCACGAAACTGCACGCTGGTGGAAAATTCGGGACCGGTTCCTACACCTCGTCTGGAGGACTCCACGGTGTTGGTGCTTCGGTCGTGAATGCCCTCTCCGAACGGCTCGACGTTGAGGTTGACCGAAACGGCAAGACCTGGGCGATGTCTTTCCACCGCGGCGAGCCGGGCACGTTTAAGGACTCCGGTCAGCCGAAACCGGATGCCCCGTTCACACCTTTCGTCTCCGGCAGTGAACTGCGCGTGATTGGCAAAGTAGCCAAGGGTGTCACCGGCACTCGGGTTCGGTATTGGGCCGACCCGCAGGTGTTCACGAAGGGTGCAGCCTTCCAGACGGAGGAATTGCTTGGCCGTGCCCGCCAAACCGCGTTCCTGGTCAAAGGCCTTGGGTTGGACATCAGCGACCTTCGCGAAGCCGAGCCCATCCACGAGTCGTTCCGTTTTGCGGGCGGCATTGTCGAATACGTCGATTTTCTGGCCAAGGACACCCCGCTCACCTCGACCTGGCTGTTGACCGGTTCCGGAACGTTCAACGAGACGGTTCCGGTTCTGGATGACAAGGGGCACATGTCTCCGACCGAGTTGACTCGCGAGTGCGAGGTGGAGATCGCACTTCGCTGGGGGACCGGATACGAAACTGAGTTCCGCAGCTACGTGAACATCATCGCCACCCCGAAGGGCGGAACACATCAGCTCGGTTTTGAGCAGGGCCTGATGAAGTTTCTGCGCGCCCAGGTTGAGCAGAACGCGCGCCGACTGAAGGCCGGAAGCGACAAGCTCGAGAAGGACGACATCCTTGCCGGCCTCACCGCGGTGCTGACCGTGCGTTTCCCTGAGCCGCAGTTCGAAGGGCAGACCAAAGAGGTTCTTGGCACTCCGGCCATCCGCAGCATTGTTTCCAGTGTGGTGGCGAAGGAATTGGGGGCGCGCTTTTCGTCGCCAAAGCGGGACGACAAAAATCAGACCACTTTGGTCCTGGACAAGATCGTTGCCGAAATGAAGGCGCGCGTGTCGGCCAGGGCGCACAAGGAAACTCAGCGCCGCAAGAACGCGCTGGAAAGTTCATCGCTTCCGGCAAAACTTGTCGACTGTCGAAGCAGTGATGTTGCCAACAGCGAACTCCTCATCGTTGAGGGTGATTCTGCGCTGGGTACTGCCAAGTTGGCACGCGACAGCGAGTACCAGGCCCTGCTTCCAATCCGCGGGAAAATTTTGAACGTGCAGAAGGCATCGTTGCCGGACATGCTCTCAAATGCCGAGTGCGCGTCGATCATCCAGGTGATCGGGGCAGGATCCGGGCGGAGTTTCGATTTGAGCTCCGCGCGTTACGGAAAAGTCATCATCATGAGTGACGCGGACGTGGATGGCGCGCACATCCGCACGCTCCTGCTCACCCTGTTTCACCGCTATATGCCGCAGATGATTGAAGACGGACGGGTCTACGCGGCAGTGCCGCCGCTGCACCGCGTGGTGATCATGAATCCGGGAGCCAAAGCGAATGAGACCGTGTACACCTATTCGGAAAAGGAACTTGATAGTGTTCTCGCCGGTTTGAAGAAGTCGGGCAAGCGATACCAGGATCCAATTCAGCGATACAAAGGCCTCGGTGAGATGGACGCCGACCAGCTGTCATCCACGACGATGGATCGCCGGTATCGTACGCTGCGGAGGGTGCGGATTTCTGATGCACAGGCGGCGGAGAAAGTGTTCGAGTTGCTGATGGGCAATGATGTTGCGCCGCGCAAGGAATTCATTGTTGCCGGATCTGCTGCGCTCAGTCGCGACCGTATTGACGTCTAACCACAACGGTTTTCATCACCGCTCCGGTTCCTCAGTTCGTTGGAACGCGCGGCCGCTCAGCATGGTCGGGTGAATTCGCACATAGCGATACTTCAGGGTCGGCACCCACGGCGACAAGGGAGAAGTGTCAGCTTCTGTGATGTCGTCCTGTGACTCGAGCGGCTTTGCGATCCCTTTGACGACAACGCTCCAGGCGCGTTCTGGCGTGTGACCGTCGATCTCGAACGCAACACTGTTGTGTACTGCGATTTCGAGGAGTTTTGTTCCCGGAGCAGTGCGGAACAGGATGGTCTTGCCGTCAGCGTGAAAGTTGACGGGAAAAATATCGACCTCTCCGCCGACGGACAGCGCGAGGCGCCCAAGGGTGTTCGCGTTAAGCAGGGCCCAGCAGTCTTCGTCGCTCAGAGTCGCGACCGGGTCGAGTGTCGATTCCATTGTTCGCCTCCAGCCGTCAGATGTGGTTCCGTGTCAACGTACCTTACCCGCCGACGCCGGACGGTGCCTGTTTCATCGCTGCTCGCTACACCGATATCGGAGAGGAACCGATCGACCCAACCACACCGTCCAATGTGGTTCCTGAGGCATCGCGTTTTGCACCGGATTCCGGAAGCTGCCGCACTGCACCGTCACTGCCTACCGCGTGAGCGGGCGCAGTACCTACCCAGGCAAGCGCCAGGGAATCTTCGCCCTTCAGGAGCGCGTGCGCTCGAACACCGCCGGTGCCCCGCCCCTTACCCGGGAACTCTGTGAAGGCAGAAACTTTGGCCCGCCCAGGATCGGTCCCGAAAATCGTGTCGCTGTGAGCGGAAACCGTCGCAACAACAACCTCGGCGCCTGGATCCACCGAACTGAAGTGGATGACGACAGCGCCCGCCGAAAGCCGGATGCCAGCCATTCCACCAGCACTTCGTCCCTGAGGCCGAACCGCCCCGGCAGCGAAATGCAGCAACTGCGCATCGGAGCTTACAAAGACCAACTCCTCGGCATCCGAGCCTTGGACGGCACCGACAACCTCGTCGCCGGGTTTGAGCGCAATGACCTCAAATTCGGGCCGGTTCGGGTAGTCGCCGGGGGACAACCGCTTGACGACGCCGTGCTTCGTGCCCAGCGCGATGGGTGCGGTGGAGTCCAGCGATACAAGCGAAAGAACACGTTCCTTCTTGCTTTCGAATGCCAGATAGTCGGCGATTTTTGCGCCGGCGGCCAGCTGGATCGAATTCTCCGGAACCTGGGGCAAATCGACCGGGGAAAGTTTCACCAATCGTCCGAGGTTCGTAATCGCGCCAATCTCGCTGCGGCTGGTCGTCACGATCGATGACAGGATCGCGTCGTGCTTGCTGCGGCGCACAGTGCGCGGCGATGAATCCGCCATGCCCTCGTTGACGTCCACCCGAATGATTCGGCCTGTCGTCGACAGCAGCACCCGGCACGGGGTGTCTTCGATCTCCAGGTTTGCTGCGGCACCCTTTGGTCCCGCGGCATTCCCGCCGCTGGTCGCGAGCGAAGCACGGGCCTCGGTGAGCAGTGTTCGCCGTGGCGTCCCGTGCTCGTCTGCGACATCCTGCAACTCCTCAGAAACCCGGGCACGGATCAGCGAAGGATCGGAGAGCAGAAGCTCCAACTCCGCAATCTCCGTGCGCAGTTTGTCGCGCTCCGCCTCAAGTTCGATTCGGGAAAATTTGGTCAATCGACGGAGGCGAAGCTCCAGGATGTACTCGGCCTGCACCTCGCTCAGGTCGAAAATGCTCATGAGTCGCGTGCGCGCGGCGTCCGAGTCATCACTATCCCTGATGACCTGGATGACCTCGTCAATGTCGAGAATCGCGATGAGAAGGCCGTCAACAAGGTGCAGCCGCTCGTTGCGGCGCGCCAGCCGAAACTGGGTGCGCCT
>JBDSZO010000175.1:0-8816 GCA_039925105.1 Terrimesophilobacter sp.
ACGCTCGCGCTCGCGCAGGCCTGTTCCTCGCCATGCAGTACCCGGTAGAGATCCCCGGGGTCACCGTGACCAACTTCCTGCGCACCGCAAAAACAGCGATCGACGGCGAAGCGCCGGCGATCCGCCATTGGATCAAAGACGTCAAGGCGGCCATGGGCAACCTTCGCATGGACAAATCCTTCGCCGACCGCAACGTGAACGAAGGATTCTCTGGGGGCGAGAAGAAACGCCACGAAATCCTTCAGATGGAGTTGCTGAAACCAAAGTTCGCAATACTTGACGAAACCGACTCCGGACTGGACGTCGACGCACTCCGGATCGTTGCGGACGGTGTGAATCGTGCCAAAGAGAAATCCGGCCTCGGGCTCCTGCTGATCACCCACTACACCCGCATCCTGCGCTACGTGCACCCCGACTTCGTCCACGTCTTCGTCGACGGCCGAATTGCGGAAGAAGGCGGGCCAGAGCTTGCAGATCGCCTCGAAAATGAAGGCTACGATCGATTTCTCACCACGACGAACGTAAACTAACGGTATGGCTGTAGCACTGGAGCCGAAACTCTTCGACGAAGTCGAAGAGTCGCTCAAAGATGTCATGGACCCGGAACTCGGGGTAAACATTGTTGACCTCGGGTTGATCTATGACCTGAGCTGGGACGACGAAAACGAAGCGCTCATCATCAGCATGACCCTCACGTCGGCCGGATGCCCGCTCACCGACGTCATCGAAGACGAAATCTCCCAGTCACTGGACGGAATTGTCAAACAGTTCAGAATCAACTGGGTGTGGATGCCGCCATGGGGTCCCGAGAAGATCACCGATGATGGGCGGGATATGATGCGGGCCATAGGTTTTGCAATCTAGCGAGTCTCTCCGGCTCACGTACCGCGAGAGCGTAGCTCGCGCGGCTCTGGCGTCGCACGATTGCGATGCAATCGCCTCAGCTCCGGCGCGGATGCGGGCCATAGGATTCGCGATTTAGTAACCTCGCGCCATAGCCTTCACTTTCTAGCCGCGATTGGCCAATTCCACGCTCGCCCGTCGCTGGTCCTCACGGTCAATGTACGTCCAGCCCACCGTGATGACGGCCGCGGCAATCAACATTTTCACGATTCCGCCAATGATGAACGGAAAGAATCCCGCATTCAGCGTCTCCACCAGGTTATAACCCAGCGTGAACGACAACCAGGGCAAGCCCACCGCATAGACGAGCACGGTTCCGCCAAGAAACGCGAGAATGGCGCGCAGAATCCGCCGGTCCCATGATCGTTGTGCAATCCACCCGGTAAATGCCGCGGCGAAAATGAAGCCGATAATGTAGCCACCTGACGCGCCAAGAACAACACCGAGCCCGGAGGACGCTTCGCTGAAGACCGGCAGTCCAATGATTCCGAGAACCGCATAGAGCAGCATCGAGAGGGTTCCACGCAAAGCGCCAAGCGAACTTCCCACCAGCAGGACTGCCAGCGTTTGGCCGGTGATCGGAACCGGCCACAGTGGCACAACCACCTGAGCGGCAATGGCCGTCAGCGCTGCACCAGCAGCGACCAGAACACCATCCATGACAATGCCGCGGGAAAAGAGACGGTCGGCGAGAACAGGCCTGCCAATCGCGAAGCTGAGCTGGGTCATGCAACTAGACTAGACGTTCCCTCCGACAACCGGTTTACCTGACGGCCAGGATGCTTTCCAGCAACACTGCCTACCAGCAACACGGCCTGTCGGTCACACTGCCTGTCGGCCACGCTGCCCGCTGGTCACCGATGAAATGGATTACGCCTGTGCTCGCCGTGCATGACCTTGAAGTTCGCGTTGCCGCGCGCACTCTCATGGAGGGGGTGTCGTTTCGAGTCGATCGTGGCGACAAGGTTGGCCTGGTCGGGCGAAATGGCGCCGGGAAAACTACGCTGACCAAAATTTTGGCTGGAGAAGGTCAGGCGGCGGATGGGCGAATTGAACGCGTCGGCGAGGTCGGTTACCTGCCTCAGGATCCGCGTTCAGGCAATCCGGACGATCTTGCCAGAACCCGGATCCTCGATGCGCGCGGATTGGGCGCACTCGTTATCGGGATGCGTAAGGCGACAGAGGCGATGGGCAGCCCCGACGCTGCGGTCAGTGCCGCGGCGATGTCCCGCTACAGCAAACTTGAGGACCGGTTTCTCGCCCTGGGCGGGTACGCAGCCGAGGCGGAGGCTGCCAGCATTGCGAGCAACCTGAATTTGCCGGATCGCATCCTTGATCAGGCCCTCGGCACCCTGTCCGGCGGTCAGCGCCGTCGGATCGAACTGGCGCGCATTCTGTTCTCCGGCGCCGAAACGATGCTCCTCGATGAACCGACAAACCACCTCGACGCCGACTCTGTGGTGTGGTTGCGTGACTACCTGAAGGGCTACCCGGGCGGGCTGATGGTGATCAGCCACGATGTCGCGCTGGTTGAAGAGACGGTCAACCGGGTGTTTTACCTTGACGCCAACCGGCTCAGTCTCGACGTGTACAACATGACCTGGAAGAACTACCTTCGGCAACGGGAAGCGGACGAAGAGCGTCGCAAAAAGGAACGGGCGAACGTCGAAAAGAAGGCGAGCACACTGCAACTGCAGGCGGCAAAATTTGGTGCAAAAGCAACGAAAGCGGCGGCGGCACACCAAATGGTTCGCCGTGCCGAAAAGATGCTGTCCGGTCTTGACGATGTCAGAACCGTTGACCGTGTCGCGAAGCTTCGATTCCCCGACCCGCTTCCCAGCGGTCGCACGCCGCTCATGGCGTCGAACCTGTCCAAGAGTTACGGTTCTCTTGAAATTTTCACCGCGGTCGACCTGGCAATCGATCGGGGATCGAAAGTTGTTGTTCTTGGGCTCAACGGGGCAGGCAAGACAACTCTGCTGCGAATCCTTGCCGGTGTTGACAAGCCAGATACCGGCCAGCTCGAGCCAGGGCACGGACTGAAAATCGGGTACTACGCGCAAGAGCACGAAACCATTGATGTCAAGCGCTCGGTTCTGCAAAACATGGTGTCATCGTCGCCCAACCTGACCGAAACGGAAGCGCGGCGCGTGCTCGGTTCGTTCCTGTTTACCGGGGACGACTCGCACAAACCTGCAGGCGTTCTTTCCGGCGGCGAGAAGACGCGGCTTGCCCTGGCGATGATTGTCGTGTCAGGGGCAAACGTGCTGCTGCTTGACGAGCCGACGAACAACCTTGATCCGGCAAGCCGTGAAGAGATTCTCGATGCCCTGGCAAACTACGCCGGAGCGGTAGTTCTGGTCAGCCACGATGACGGCGCGGTTGAGGCGTTGAACCCGGAGCGAGTGCTGATCCTGCCGGATGGGGTCGAAGATTTTTGGAGCCCAGAATATTCTGAGCTGGTTTCCCTGGCCTAGCGCCTGTCGAGAATTTCGTCCTCGATCTGGGCGTCGCTCGGTGCACGCGCAGCCGTGCGTTCTCGCCGATCCTGTGCACGCTGCTGTTCTGCAGGGTCCGAGGCGTTCTCCACGCGGTATTCCTGCCGAAGCGCCCAACCGAACGCAACGAATCCCAGAAGTGCAAAGACAAACCATTGGAAAGCGTACGAGAGGTGCGGACCTTCATCCAGCACGGGCTTCGGGAGGGGAGTTGGGCGCGTTGGCGGCGACGGGTTCTCACTCACCAAAAGACCGTAAGCACCCGTGTAGGTCGGCAAATCGATCCCGGAGGCGATTTCGCCGAGCTGAATTGTGGCGATCTGCCCTGTTGGCGCTGTCCGGCCAGCCAGGGTAGGTTCGCCAGGCTTCAACCGAACAACAACGTCAATGTCGCCACTCGGCGCCGCAGGCACAGAGTCCGGGTCATCATGGGTGTCGCCTACTGGCACCCAACCACGATCCACCACGAACACGGTTCCGTTGCTGAGACGAAGCGGGGTCAGCACTTCAAAACCGGGCGCGCCACCGAGGGGTCGTGTACGCACAAGCAATTGGTCCTCAGTGAGGTAGCGACCGTGCAGGGTCACCGGCGTCCATTCCTGGTCACCAGAGAAGGCGTCAAGGGTGGGGAGGGCTTCTGGGAGAGGGATTGGGGCACTGCCATAGTTGTTGTTCACTGTGGCGATTGCAGCCAGGGCCTCTGCGCGTCGCGCCAATTGCCAAGCGCCAAGGGAAGCGCAGACGATTGCGAAAACGATCACGAGCGAAAGGTAACCACCCCAGCGCGGGGACAGAGCAAAACGCCACCCGTTCATGCTGACTTCTCTGGTGGGCCATCCGGAACTGACGTGACGTTCATGCCGAAAACTGACACAACGACGGGGAACCCTCGCGAGGACAGGTAGTCGCGCAGAAAGTCGCGGTGGTCATCACACGCAAGCCACACTTTGACCCGATCCGAGGGGTGCAGGCTCGGATTGCGCCAGTTCACGTTCCACCCGGCGCTGACCCTGCACCCGGCGCGTGAGCACTCCGGGATTGCGGTCACCGTTGATCGTCCGGACTTGACTTTTCATCTGAACGCAGTGTGGCAAGTTCCCGTGCGCCGGGCCGCTCAACTTTGGAGTACCGGCTGTCCACCGCGTTGGCGAGGATTACGGCGACCCAGGGGAGGAACACTGCTCCAGCGGCGACGACGAGAAGCCACCAGTCACGGACAAACACTAAAAGAATCACGCACACGATACGAATCCCCATCGTGACGCTGTATCGCACCATACGACGGTGCCGGTCGTCGTCTGCTGACCGGGGGATCGAGGTGATGGACTGCGGATGATGTGTCATGGGTGCTCGCATCCAGCCTACGTCTAAGATTGGCTAGTCTGACGTCACGCCCGGTGAGGAGAACGGCTGCCCATGCACGAATCCAGGATTGTGCTGGTCACGGGAGGCAACCGTGGCATCGGTTTTGCGATTGCGGAGGAGTTCATTTCGCGCGGTTACCGCGTTGCAGTGACGGCGCGTTCAGGCGACGGTCCTGTCGGAAGCCTGACCGTTCGGGCGGACGTCACCGACCAGACATCCGTTGACGCGGCGTTCACGCAGGTGGAATCGCAGCTCGGGCCGGTAGAAATTCTCGTTGCCAACGCCGGGATGACGAGAGACATGCTCTTGATTCGCATGAGCGAAGAAGACTTCACCTCGGTGGTGGATACCAACCTTTCCGGGGCGTTTCGCGTGGTCAAACGCGCGTCAAAGGCCATGCTCAAGGCACGCTTCGGTCGCATCATCCTGGTATCCAGCGTTGTGGGAACCCTTGGGTCCGCTGGCCAAGTGAATTACTCGGCGTCCAAGAGCGGACTGATTGGCCTTGCACGATCCCTCACCCGCGAGCTCGGTTCCCGCAATATCACGGCGAACGTTGTTGCCCCCGGATTCGTTGAAACCGAGATGACGGCGGTGCTGCCTGAGGCACAGAAGGCTGAATACCTGAAATCAATACCGGCAGGCAGGTACGCCACCACGAGCGAAGTTGCCAAAGTGATCGCCTGGCTTGCCAGCGACGATGCCTCCTACATTTCCGGCGCAATCATCCCGGTCGATGGCGGACTGGGGATGGGGCACTAGCCACGCAAGCCCAGCAGCGGCAGCACCTGGGTCAGGTCACGAACGTCCATGATGACGTCCGCCTCCTCCCGAACGGGCGCCTTCGCGTCGAACCCTACGGATAACCCTGACGCGGCCATCATTTCGAGGTCGTTGGCACCGTCGCCGACCACGATTGTCTGTCGCATCGGGATGCCAAAATCTGCAGCCCACTCGCGCAACGTGTCGGCTTTCGCTTGGGCGTCAACGACCTCGCCACGCACACCTCCGGTGAGCAGTCCGTCTCGCACGTCGAGGCGATTGGCTCTACAACGGTCGAGTCCGAGCGCGTCAGCAAGCGGGTCGACAATTTCGTGGAAACCACCGGAAACGACGGCAATCAGTCCGCCGTTCCGGTGAACTCCCGTAACAAGCTCCGGTACGCCTGTGGTCAGCTGAACAAGGCTGCCAACCTGCTCGAAAACCGAGACGGGGAGCCCCGCAAGCGTTGCACAGCGCGATCGGAGACTTGTTTCAAAGTCGAGTTCACCGTTCATAGCTGCGGCAGTAATGGCCGCAACTTCAGCACGGGATCCCGCGGCATCCGCCAGCAGGTCAATCACTTCATTTTCGATGAGTGTCGAGTCGACGTCGAGTACGACGAGAAACGTCGACATGGCTGTCCTTAGTGGTTTAAGCAGATCGTAGTGAGCGCAGGTCGAAGCTAACGCAGATTGTGGTGGGTGCAAATACCGATCATGCGACGCGAACGCCTTTGCCCACAACCGTGATATCGGAATCCGTCACGGTGAAACCCCTGGCCCGGTCAGCCTGCGGGTCGACGCCAACTGTCGCGCCCGGTTCGACAACGACTTCCTTGTCAAGAATAGCCCGCCGCACCGTCGCGCCCGCTCCGACGATAACCCGGTCGAACAGGATTGAGTCGATGATGCTCGCTCCGGAGTCCACTGTCGCCCACGGACCAAGCACGCTTCGTTCAATGTGCGCACCTGACAGCAGCGACCCCAGCGACACTATCGAATCAATGGTGGTTCCGACGTTTCCGCTGGCATCGCGAACGAACTTCGCCGGCGGCGAATTTAATTGTTCGTTGAAGATCGGCCATTCGGAGTTGTACAGATTAAAAACGGGAAGGGCAGAAATGAGGTCCTGGTGCGCATCAAAAAAAGACTCTATGGTTCCGACATCACGCCAGTAGAAGCGATCACGGTCGGTTGCTCCCGGCACCTCGTTTCGGTTCAGGTCGTACACGGCAGCGTCGCCACGGGACACGAAGTCCGGGACGATGTCCCCACCCATGTCGTGATTTGAGTCGGCTCGTTCACCATCCCTCAAGACAGCATCCATTAACTCGTCGGCATTGAAGATGTAGTTGCCCATGGACGCGAGGACCTCATCGGGGGAGTCGGCAAGGCCAATCGGATTCTCCGGCTTCTCCAGGAACGCGCCGATCCTGGTCGGGTCGTCGGAGGACACTTCGATAACACCGAATTGGTTGGCCAACGAGATTGGCTGACGGATCGCAGCAACAGTCACACCAGCCCCGGCCGCTATGTGAGCGTCAATCATCTGGCTGAAATCCATCCGGTACACGTGGTCGGCGCCGACCACCGCGACGATGTCCGGCTTCTCGTCACGCAACAGGTTCAGACTCTGAAGTATTGCGTCGGCGGACCCGGCAAACCATCGCTTGCCAAGACGCTGCTGTGCCGGAACCGAGGCGACGTAGGAATTGGTAAGGCCGGAGAGTCGCCAGGTTTGCGACACATGGCGGTCGAGACTGTGCGACTTGTACTGGGTGAGCACGACAATCTGGCGCATCCCGGAATTGATCAGGTTGGAGAGGGCGAAATCGACCAGCCGATAGTTGCCGGCGAAAGGAACGGCAGGTTTCGCCCGGTCCGCAGTCAGTGGCATCAGACGTTTGCCCTCACCACCGGCGAGCACAATCCCGAATATCTTTTTCGCCACCATGTTCCAACAGTAGATCAGCGCTCTCGGTGTGTACTAGCGTCGCAGCATGAGAGTCGACTTTGTGACCCGCGAATATCCGCCGGAAGTGTACGGGGGGGCTGGCGTGCACGTCGGCGAACTGGTCGCCGCCCTGAGAGGCGACATTGACGTCGTGGTTCGCTGTTTCGGCCTTCCCCGCGCCGAGGCAAACGTGTTCCCATACCTCGTGCCCGCCGAGCTGGTGAACGCCAACCCTTCGCTAGCAACGCTCGGCGTTGACCTGCAGATGGCCCAGGATGTGGCCGGTGCAGATCTGGTGCACTCGCACACCTGGTACGCGAACGCTGCAGGACGTCTGGCGCAACTCCTGCACGGTATTCCGCACGTGGTGACAGCACACAGTCTTGAACCCTTGCGCCCGTGGAAGGCGGAGCAGCTCGGCGGTGGCTATCGTGTGTCGAGCTGGATTGAAGAGTCGGCGTTCCTCACCGCCGATGCGGTCGTAGCGGTCAGCGACGGTATGCGCCACGATATCCTTCGGTCATATCCGGCCATCGACGAGTCGCGAGTGTCAGTCGTTCATAACGGGATCGACCTTGAACGGTGGAAGCCGAATCGCGACGACGAACTTGTCGGATCGCTTGGCATTGACGTGAACCGGCCGACAGTGGTGTTTGTTGGACGAATCACCAGGCAGAAAGGATTACCTTTCCTGCTCCAAGCGATCGACAAACTCGACACCGACGTGCAGGTCGTTTTGTGTGCAGGAGCTCCCGACACACCCGAGATACTCAAGGAAGTTCAAGAGCGCGTGGCAGAACTCCAGAGTCGAAGGTCCGGGGTGGTCTGGCTTGACCGACTACTGAGTCACCAGGAAATTGTTGCGGTCCTGTCCACAGCAACCACATTCGTGTGCCCATCCATCTACGAACCTCTCGGCATCGTGAACCTGGAGGCCATGGCATGCGGAATCCCCGTCGTCGGCACTGCTACCGGAGGGATTCCTGAGGTGGTCGACGATGGGGTCACCGGACGATTGGTTTCGCTCGCCCAGGCCGACGATGGGACAGGGCAACCGGTCGATCCTGACCGGTTCATCGCGGACCTCGCAGGTGCGCTCAGCGAAGTCCTGGATGACCCGATTCGCGCGCGGATGATGGGCCAGGCCGGCCGGGCAAGAGTCGAACGCGAATTCGGCTGGGACAAGATTGCGAACTCAACGAAAGCACTATACGAGTCGCTGCTCTCGTGACGTGGCGGGCGAACTGCAGCACGGCCGTGGCCTAGGCTTGAACCATGTCCAGCGTTCTCCAATTCGATGACGTTTCTGTGGTGCGTGGGCAAAATCGAATCCTG
>JBDSZO010000176.1:0-6154 GCA_039925105.1 Terrimesophilobacter sp.
TCGTGGAGAAGCCCAGCCTTGCCGTCGCCGAGGGGTACCTTGCTGACGGCAACTATCTGTGGAATGCCGGAATGTTCATCTCCCGTGCCGACACGTTGCTTGACCAGCTTGGCGAGTCCCAGCCAGAACTCCTTGCGGGGCTTACCGAGCTTGCGCTAGCGTGGGACACCGATCGGCGTGGCATCGTCGTCGACAAGGTGTGGCCCAGTCTGGCCAAGATTGCCATCGACTACACGGTCGCCGAACCGGCCGCGGCGGCCGGAAAGCTCGCGGTCGTCCCTGGCGGATTCGATTGGGACGATGTGGGCGACTTCGCGGCGATCGCAAAACTGCACTCCGGTGGACGCAAATCCGACCTCGCGATTCTGGGTGAGAATGCTCGAGTTCTGTCGGATGCATCCAGCGGAATTGTGGTCAGCCAGTCGGGCCGATTGATCTCGTTGATCGGTGTGAATGACATAGTCGTTGTCGACACTCCGGATGCTCTTTTGGTGACAACGAGCGCGAATGCGCAGAGAGTGAAAGCGGTAGTTGACGCGCTCAAACTCTCCGGACGCAGCGACATCCTTTGACCGGGCACTCGCGCGCTATTGCAGCTTGGTAACCTTTGCGCTGTCTACCCTCTGTTGGTGTGCGTTGCGGTCTAAATATTGACTAATCTGTAGCAATACGGCCGCAACACCGATGCTGCGGCAGCACCTTGGAGGACATTTTGAGAATCACGTCACGAAAGTCAGCCCTGAGCGGACTTGCAGTCGTAGGGATCAGCACCATGCTGCTCGCTGGCTGTGCACCAGCCCCAGAGAGCCCCAGCAGCAGCGACAAGCCGGCGGCATCGAACTTCCTGCCCTGCATGGTTTCTGACTCCGGCGGATTCGACGACAAGTCGTTTAACCAGTTGGGTAAGCAGGGCATTGATGAGGCGGCCACAAAGCTTGGCGTCAAGGCGAATTCAGTTGAGTCGAAGGTCGAGACCGACTATGCGCCAAACATCAACAGCCTGATTGCCCAGAACTGCAACATCATCGTCACGGTCGGGTTCAACCTTGCCGCTGCGACGAAGGACGCGGCAACGGCAAACTCGGACATCAACTTCGCCATCATCGACGACAACTCGATCGACCTGCCGAACGTTAAGCCAATCGTGTTCGACACCGCTCAGGCGGCGTTCCTCGGTGGTTACGCTGCGGCAAGCTACTCGAAGACCGGCATTGTCGGCACTTTCGGTGGCATCCCGATCCCGCCCGTAACAATCTTCATGGACGGCTTCTATGACGGCGTGCAGTACTTCAACTCCCAGAAGGGCAAGAACGTCAAGGTTCTTGGTTGGGATGTCAACAAGCAGAAGGAAGGCGCGTTCACCGGTGGCTTCGACGCCAACGACACGGCCAAGAGCACGGCGAAGAACCTGATTGACCAGGGTGCCGATGTGATTCTTCCGGTTGGTGGCCCGATCTACCAGAGTGCGGTTCAGGCAATCAAAGACTCCGGTAAGGACATCGCCATGATCGGCGTTGACGCGGACGTCACTCAGACTGACCCGGACATCACGCCACTCCTGCTGACCTCCATCATGAAGGGCATCCAGGTTGGTGTATCGGATGTTGTCGCGGCGGCAGCTGACGGAAAGTTCGACAACACCCCGTTCGTCGGCACGCTAGCCAACGACGGTGTCGGACTGGCTCCATTCCATGACTTCGCTTCGAAGGTCGACCCCGGCCTGCAGGGCGAGCTGGACGCGATCAAGGCCGATATCATCAGCGGCAAGATCAAGGTCGTATCGCCTTCTTCCCCGAAGTAGGCTGAGAAAATCACTGAACGGAACGGGGAGACTGGCACTGTCAGTCTCCCCGTTTCCGTGTAGTCTTCGTTAGCACCTGAGCGTACGACCCCACGGCAACGCAGCCGCGCACCAGAGGAACTGGAACACCATGAAGCTCGAACTCAAGGGCATCACCAAGCGATTTGGCTCACTTGTCGCCAATGATCACATTTCGCTGGTTGTGGAACCCGGTCAAATTCACTGTCTCCTCGGCGAGAACGGCGCAGGCAAGTCCACGTTGATGAACGTGCTTTACGGGCTCTACCAGGCGGACGAGGGCGAGATTCTTCTCGACGACAAGGTGCAGAAATTCGCCGGTCCCGGCGACGCGATGGCCGCCGGCATCGGAATGGTCCACCAGCACTTCATGCTCATTCCTGTGTTCACCGTCGCCGAGAATGTGATGCTCGGGCACGAACCGACAACGTTCGGCGGACGTTTGAACATGGCGAAAGCGCGCGAACAGGTTCGTGAGATCTCTGAACGATTCGGCTTCGACCTCCACCCGGACGCAATAGTTGGCGATCTGCCGGTCGGCGTGCAGCAGCGCGTCGAAATCATCAAGGCTCTCTCGCGCGACGCCAAAGTGTTGGTGTTCGACGAGCCAACCGCAGTACTCACGCCTCAGGAAACCGATGAGCTCATGGAGATCATGAGGCAGCTCAAGGAATCCGGCACCTCCATTGTGTTCATCACCCACAAGTTGCGTGAGGTGAGAGAAGTCGCTGACACAATTACCGTCATCCGGTTGGGCAAAGTCGTCGGTGAGGCATCGCCGACCGCGTCCAACGAAGAACTCGCGTCAATGATGGTCGGTCGGGCCATCGAACTGACAATCGAGAAGGGCAAAGCGAAGCATGGCGACCCTGCACTCGTCGTCGACAAGCTTTCCGTCATCGATCCGATCGGGCAGCTTGTCGTCAACAACATCAGCTTCGACATCAAAGAGGGCGAAATTGTTGCCATTGCCGGAGTCCAGGGCAACGGGCAGACCGAGCTCGTCGAGGCCATCATGGGCCTCCAGCCAAAGGTCACCGGGGCGATAACCCTTGACGGCAAATCTCTCGTCGGTCGCAGCGTGCGCGAGGTGCTCGATGCTGGTGTCGGATTCGTTCCGGAAGACCGCAACGAGGACGGCTTGGTTTCCGAGTTCACGATCGCCGAAAATCTGATGCTCGACCGCTCGAACGGAGCGCCATTCGTCAAACACGGCGGCCTGCAACTTGCGACGCTCGCCGAATTTGCCGAGGAGAAGCTCACCGAGTTCGACATTCGCGCCCAGGGAATTGGTACCCATGCCGGCAAGCTGTCCGGTGGTAACCAGCAAAAAGTGGTGTTGGCTCGCGAAATGAGCCGAAAACTGAGCCTGTTAGTTGCTGCACAGCCAACCCGCGGACTGGATGTCGGGTCGGTCGAGTTCGTGCACACCAGAATTGTCGAGGCGCGGGATTCTGGAGTTCCGGTGCTCGTCGTCTCCACCGAGCTTGACGAGGTTGTTGCCCTTGCAGACCGGATCGCAGTCATGTACCGAGGAGGGATCGTTGGCATCGTTCCAGGAGACACACCGCGAGATGTGCTCGGCCTGATGATGGCCGGCGAAGTTCCGACCGGAGGTAAAGCCGCGTGAGTGGAAATGAGCCAGTGGACCCCCAACTCTCGAACGTCACCCCGGAATCCACCACCCAGGAACCCGGCCAGGAGCTCGGCCAGGAGCTCGGTATGAGAGGCACAGAAAGTGAACCAGAGCGCTCGCGCTGGAACATCGCCATGCGGGAGATTTTGAACGGCAGCGCGGCGATTTCCATCCTCGCGGTCGTCCTGGCCATCATCATCGGTGGCATCCTGATTGCGGTCACCGACGAGACAGTCCAGGCGACCGCCGGGTATTTCTTCTCCAAGCCCCAAGACATGCTCTCCGCGATTTGGAACTCCGTCTCTGGCGCGTACATCTCCCTGTTCCAGGGATCGATCTACAACTTCCGCCGACCCGGATTCGCCAACGGCATCCGTCCGCTCATGGACACCCTCACCTTCGCCACCCCGTTGATCGTTGCGGGACTCGGGGTAGCAATCGGATTCCGAGCCGGCCTGTTCAACATCGGTGGGCGCGGCCAGATGCTGTTCTGCGCTTCGGCGGCAGGGTGGGTGGCTTTCTCGTTCCCGGGACTCCCGTTCCCGATTCACCTCATCGTTGCCGTCGTTGCCGGTGTCATCGCCGGTGCACTGTGGGGCGGCATTGCCGGATTTCTCAAGGCCACCACCGGTGCCAACGAAGTCATCACGACCATCATGCTCAACTACATTGGGTACTACTTCGTGTATTGGATGCTGAGCACGCAAGGGCTACTGCAACTTCCTGGATCCAACAATCCGAAGAGCCCCGGCATGCTGCCCTCGGCGATTCTGCCCTCACTCTTCGGCCCGCAATACTCCTTGCACTGGGGATTCATCATTGCCATCGCTGCGACAATATTCGCCTGGTGGCTGCTGAATCGGTCCCGGCTCGGCTTCGAGTTCAAAGCTGTCGGGATAAACCCGAACGCCGCACGTGTCGCGGGTATCAACGTTCCCAGAATGATCACCTACGTCATGCTGTTCTCCGGCGCGTTCGTCGGTCTTGCCGGCGTCTTCCAGGTACTGGGAACCGTCACCACCGGGTTCAGCAGCGGAATTGACGCGGGAATCGGCTTCGATGCCATCACCGTTGCACTCCTTGGGCGGTCGAAGCCGTGGGGGGTGTTCGCCGCCGCTATCCTGTTCGGTGCGTTCAAAGCGGGCGGATTCGCCATGTCTGCGTCGCAGGGAATCCCGGTGGACATTGTCCTGGTCGTGCAGTCGGTAATCGTGTTGTTGATCGCAGCTCCGCCATTGGTGCGTGCAGTATTCCGGCTACCGAAGCCGAACCTGCTTGCGCCGCTTAAAAGCAAAAAGGTCCAGGGCAGAAAGGCGGTGGTGACCAAGTGAGCACCCAGACACTCCCGTCGTCGGCTCCGATCACGCTAGAGCGCACAATAGTCAAGAGCTGGAAAGGCCCAATCGCCTTCTCCCTCTTTGCCGTACTCTCTGTCGTGCTTTTCGGGGTCTTCGCCCGCCCCGGCATCAGCCATTTCCGGCTGTCAACGTCGGGGGAGTTCATCCAGCTGCCCCAGCTTGACGTTCCGACCACCGGAGCCGGATGGATCCTCGCGATCGTCCTCGTGCTCCTTGCCGCATGGTCAGTGTTGATCGTGAGCCAGTCCAAACGACTGCCACTGTGGTTGACGATCGCCTATGTTGTGGTCTTCATGTCCGCGTTCCTGACCTGGGTGGCCGCGGATGCGCTCATCCCGATCCCGGGACTCCTGATCGGCGCTGTGAGCCTGAGCGTGCCGCTCATTTTCGGTGCCATGAGCGGCGTTATCTCTGAGCGCAGCGGTGTCATCAACATCGCCATCGAGGGGCAGCTGCTTGCCGGTGCCTTCGTGTCTGCCGTTGTCGCATCCATGACCGGTTCACCGTGGGCGGGGTTGGTCGCCGCAATGGTCGCCGGCACACTCGTATCCTTCGCCCTCGCCGCGTTCGCCATCAAATACATCGTCGACCAGATCATCGTGGGCGTTGTACTGAATGTGCTGGTGTCTGGCCTCACCGGGTTTCTGTTCTCCCAGGTGCTCACCAAGAATCCCCAGTTCCTGAACAGCCCGCCCCGGTTCGACCGAATCAACATCCCCATCCTCGGCCAAATCCCAATCATCGGACCGGTACTCTTCGACCAAACCGTCATCGTCTACTTCATGTACCTGACGGTCGCCGCCGTAGCGTATGCGCTGTTCCGAACGAGATGGGGATTGCGTACCCGCTCCGTCGGAGAGCACCCACAAGCCGCCGACACGGTCGGAATCAAGGTCAACCGGCGCAGGTTCTGGAACGTGTCGCTGGCTGGCGCCATCGCCGGATTCGGTGGTGCATACTTCACGCTGGGTTCGGTCGGATTGTTCACAAAGGACATGACCGCAGGTGCCGGCTTCATCGCGCTCGCCGCGGTGATCTTTGGCCGCTGGGACCCGATCCGGGCCATGCTGGCAGGTTTGCTGTTCGGGTTCGCCACCAACCTCCAAAGCGTGCTCGGAATCATCGGGTCTCCCGTGCCAAGTCAGTTCATGCTCATGTTGCCGTACATTGTGACCATCTTCGCGGTCGCGGGTCTGGTCGGCCAATCCCGGCCGCCAGCAGCAGACGGCAAACCGTACATCAAATCTTGACCGGGGCGGAGTCGCGCGTTGCGCGACCCTTCTCGGGCGGGATGTGGGCGGCAATCGCGATCGTTCTGCTGTCGCTCAATCTGCGGCCCAC
>JBDSZO010000177.1:0-1964 GCA_039925105.1 Terrimesophilobacter sp.
CGGTGCGTTTGCTGGCGTGCCTCTGCGGGATGTCTGCCTGGTTCTGAACGAGGGTGTCACTCATTGGTGCCTCCTGTTGGCTAGGGCGGATTGACTAGGGCGGACCAGGTCACTCGCTCGAGCCCCAAGACGGGACGCCGGTTCCAGTCTTTCACGCAGGCATCTGACGTTTCTCGCTGGATGCCGCACTAAATCTTCGAACCTCGGGCGCTAGCGCATTTTTACGCAGGAATGCATGTAGGCGGGAAATCCGGGATCGGTTTACCTGGACCGTCGAGAACCGAACCGGCTCCCGCACACCGCTATTTCAGTGAATCGGTGGCGGTTCGAAGCTCCTGGGTGCAGCACTTGATTCCGCCGCCACCCTTCAGCAGCTCGGAAAGGTCGATCGGTACCGGCGTGTACCCGTGTGCGCTCAAGTCCCGGATGTAGTCGGTCGCACCATCGGTGACGACAACGTTCCGACCGTCTGAGACCGAATTGAGGGCCAGAATCTGAGCCTCGGCCTCTGAGACCAGAATTGAATCGGGGAACCGTTCCCGCAACACTGCCTGACTCGTTTCGTCGAACGCGCTTGGCAGGTATGCGATTCGGGCCGGGCCCTCCGTGGACTCTGAGTCCAGCACGGTGAGCGCGACATCGAGGTGGTAGAAGCGCGGGTCCACCAGCGCGAGGCTGAGCACTTCCTTACCAAAGGTTCGCTCCAACTCCGCGTGGCTGGCACGTGTGCTGCGGTACCCGAACCCCGCAAGGATGATGTCCCCGACGACGGCAAAGTCCCCTTCGCCTTCGTTCGTCGTTCCGGGTTCGCGCACATCCCAGTTGCGTTCGCCGAACCACCGGCGGTAGGCATCCGATTCCGGCTGGCGTTGCGGGTACGCGAAGCGGGCCAGATAGGCGATGCCGTCGACGGTGAAGACACCGTTGGCGCTAAACACCATGTCGACAAGACCGGGAGTGGGTTCCAACAGGTCGACGGTGTGGCCGAGCTGTCGATAGGTGTCAGCCAGCTGCTCCCACTGCGACACGGCGCGCCCTGTGTCAGTCGGTTGGTCGGGATGCATCCACGGGTTGATCGAGTAATTTACGGTGAAGAAGTCGGGACGACACATCAAAAAGTGGCGCTGAGTTGCCTTCCTTTGCACAGGATTGCTCTGGGTTTCGCTACTTTCGGGTGCGCGAAATGCCGAATCGTCGACCGGCATCGACGGTGCGGAAAGTGTGGACAACTGTGCTCCTTGTGGTGCGGGCTGCTCGTGGCGCGGAATTCACGCGGTGACATCTGCTCTCAGTGTCACACGCAGCCATTGAAGGTTTCTCGCCGGATAGCGCACCAAACCTGCGTGCCCACTGGTTGAGGCACAATGAATCACCGTAAGCTGGGCCGATGGACAGTCTCGACTTCGGCATCATCGACCTTCTCCGCCAGAACGCGCGCGCCGGCTACGGCGATATCGGCGACGTTGTGGGTCTTTCCGCGTCTGCGGTAAAACGGCGCGTCGACCGGCTCGTTGCAGACAAGGTGATCCGCGGATTTACGATCCAGGTCGACCCTAACGTTGACGGCTTGGCGACCGAAGCGTACGTCGAACTGTTCTGCCGAGGTACTGTCGCACCGCAAGAATTGCGCCGCATTTTGAGTGCGGTGCCTGAGGTGGTGGATGCGGGCACCGTTACCGGAAGCGCCGACGCGATAGTGCACATGCGCTCCCGGGACATTGCGAGTCTTGAAGTCGCACTGGAGCGTTTGCGTCTGGCACCAAATGTCGACCACACACGCTCAGCCATCATGCTTTCGAAATTGGTGCACCGGAACCAGGAGCCGTAGCAGCCGGCAGACAGCCTTAGGCCGCGGCGTATTCCTCAACCTCGCGAAGAGGCTGGAGGGCGCGCGCCCAGCGGACGACCTGGCCGACCTGAGCGGCGAGTTCGGTGACGCGGGACTCGATTGGCGTGAAGGTGCT
>JBDSZO010000178.1:0-2233 GCA_039925105.1 Terrimesophilobacter sp.
TCACCTGGCCGGCCGCGACCGCTGTGGCAGAACACCACGGGTTTGGCAATGTCGGCATGATCCACTTCGATGCACACGCTGACACCGCGGAAGAGATTGACGGCAATCTGGCCAGCCACGGTTCGCCGATGCGCAGGCTGATCGAGTCCGGCGCAATCCCCGGTCACAACTTCATCCAGGTTGGTTTGCGCGGGTATTGGCCCGGCGAAGAGGACCAGAAGTGGATGCGCGACAACGGTCTGCGGCATCACACCATGCACGAGGTGTGGGAGCGAGGCGCGAAGGACGTCATGAAGGATGTCGTGGCCGAAGCGCTCGACGGCACCGACGCGATCTACCTCTCTATAGACATCGACGTTCTCGACCCCGCCTTTGCGCCCGCGACAGGCACTCCCGCGCCCGGCGGTTTCGCGCCGATTGACCTCTTGCGGGTGGTTCGTCAGATCGTTCTCGACACCAACGTGGTGGCGATGGATGTTATGGAGGTCGCGCCCGCCTACGACCACGCCGATGTCACGATCAACAATGCGCACGGACTGATCTGGGAGGCGCTTGCGGCGATGGCGTACAAGAACAAGCACTCGTCCAGCGAACCTGCGTCACCTCCGGCTCGCTGAGCCCCAGGAGCCAATAGCGTGTCCGGCGGAGCGCACCGCGATCCCGCCGATCCACAGTGTGACCACGGCGAGAATGAGCCACGACCACAACTGCCAACCGGTCGGCTGGGTCAGCCACAGCCAGTGGATTCCGTAGGTGGCTGGGGCGGCGACCGTGAAGGTGAACGACCAGGTGGCGATACCAAAAGGTATCCGGGCATAGCGGGTCACGAGGAACAGTTGGCTAAGCAGGAGGAACAGCATTAGTGCCAGGAGAACCTGATGGATCGTGTCGATCGATTCACCGTTGATCGCAAACCAGGCGATGCCGGCGACGCTCGGGGGTACCGAGAAGATCGCAAGAGTGGGAACCAGCGCATCCGGAAGGGTGTCGATGGCGACCAGGCGCGCGAGGATGACGGCGGTAAGAACTGCCCAGAAGAAAATCCCAACCGCGAGAGAGACGGTGGCCGCGGTGTTGGCGCCAGCCTGGGCTAGCCCGATCGCGCCGATAAGGCCGCAGGCCAGGATCGGTAAGAAGTTCCCGGGGTGAAAGATGTGCGCGTCGATTGATCCGGTCATCCACTCGGCAAGCATCCACGCGCTGAGAACACCGATAATGATGACGCTCGCCGCAACGAGTACGAGGCCTGGCACCGGCCACAGTCGCGCCAGTTCCCCGCCGAGGAGTATGCCGACCGCCGGGGCCAGAGCCGCGAACGGTCCGAGGAACGGATTTCGCAGATCCGCGATCACCGACCCGCCGGTGTGCATAGCGCAACGGGCATACTCTGCGAGAACGCCAAGCAAGGAAATCGCGGTGACCGACCAGAGCACGAAACCGATCGCATGGGGGGCGCCGAGCGCGGTTGACGCGATGGTCCACGTGCCGGCTAATCCGCTCAGCCCGAAAGGTATGCCGAGGAAGTTCAGCGGCAACCGGGTCCGTGAATGCGTTCCTGCGACGGGGTGAAGGCTCACATTCTCATTATCGGCTTTCGCCCATCCGGCGTTGTGTGAGCGGTCGAACAGTTCTGCTGTGCAGACCGCCCGACCTATAGCGCAGATTTCATGCTGGTCAAGATTCAACTGGACATGCCGCTTTTTTCGGCCTATAGTGGTTCTTTGCGCTCTCAGATAACCCCTGCCTTCATATTGCGGTCGGCTGCGCATGCCTGAACATTCAGTTCACGGGCGTGTCCCCATGGGGTTCTTGTAAGAGTGACAAAACCCACACATCACCGACTGTAACCGGGCTTTAATAAGCCCCCGGAGGTTATTTCCTTGGCTGCTGCGCGCAACGCATCCACCTCGACTTCATCCAAAACTCCTCTCAAGAACGGTCGCTCAGCTGGGCGACTTTCGTTCGCGAAAATTTCTGACACGCTGACGGTTCCGGATCTGCTCGCTTTGCAGACCGAGAGCTTCGACTGGCTTGTCGGCAATGACCTGTGGAAGGACCGCGCCGCAGAAGCGAAAGCTGCCGGCCGCCAGGACCTTCCCTCCCTCACCGGCCTTGAGGAGATCTTCGAAGAGATCTCCCCCATCGAGGACCTCGGCGAGACGATGCAGCTCTCCTTCACGAACCCGTTCCTCGAGGAGATGAAGTACTCGATCGACGAATGTAAGGAGAAGGG
>JBDSZO010000179.1:0-2853 GCA_039925105.1 Terrimesophilobacter sp.
CCCGCGCCAACGGTGATCGTTTCCGCTCACGATTGCTTGGCGTTGGAGGCAAGATGAATGCGCTGGATGCGTTCCGCGATTTCCGCGGGCGCGACGCGGTCATCGAGCCACTTCTGAAGCGGCGCGGTTTAGAATAACTGGTCTCTCAGGTGCCGTTGACGACCAGGTGACGGGCCAAGGTCGCGGCCAGTTCTTCGAGCTCAAGAGCACCCTGCGCAGTTCCAAGAATCAGATCGAACTTCTCATCCTGCGTCATCGCCAGATCCCACCCGTTGATGTTCAGAAATGCGATAGTGACGATCCAACAGGTGCGCTTGTTTCCGTCGAACAGGGCATGGTTTCTGGCGAGTGATTCCATGAGCGCGGCAGCCTTGAACTCGAGGTTGGCGTAGGCATCATCCCCGAAGGCGCTTGCGGCAGGGCGGGCGAGCGCGGAAAAGAACAATCCTTGATCTCTAAGGTGCAACCCGAGCCGTCCGATGACGGCGAGTCCCTGCTCCGGGTCAAGGTAGAGGGTCACGCGTCGGCGAGGCGATGCAACAGCTCAGCGTCGCGGTCGAGCGTGCGCTCAACGCTGCCCATGACCATCTCGGTCTTGCCGTGCGTCTTCACGAGCACCTCCACCGCTTGTTGGACGAGCGCGTGCTTTGACGTGTGCCGCGCATCCGCGATCGCTTGAAGCTGCTCGTCGAGTTCTGGAGAAAGTCGTACGGTCATCGCCATGAAAACGATGATACCACTTTGGTATCATCTGTCGGCGGGTGGCGAGTTCCGGCGACCTTTAGCGGAACAACCCACTGTAGGCGTTGAGTGAAAGCTGGCCGCCGAGGTGCGCGTACAACACGTTGCTGTCGGCCGGGATGTCGCGACTCTGAACCAGGTCAATGAGCCCCGCCATCGACTTTCCTTCGTACACCGTGTCGGTGATCATTCCCTCCAGGGAACCCACGAGGCGAATCGCCTCCATCGTGGAGTCGACCGGGATTCCGTAGAAGTCACCAGCCCACCCTTCGAGCACCGTGATCTCGTCATCGCGCAGGTCCCGGCCGAGCTCGATAAGCTCTGCGGTGTTGCGGGCAATGCGGGCGACCTGGTCGCGCGTCTTCTCGATCGTCGCTGACGCATCGATGCCGATAACCCGGCGTGGATTCTGCTGGCCAGCGAATCCGGCAATCATGCCCGCGTGAGTCGACCCGGTGACGGTGCACACAACGATGGTGTCGAAGAAGATCCCGAGTTCCTTCTCCTGCTGCTCAACCTCGTACGCCCAGTTCGCGAAACCTAGGCCACCCAGGCGGTGCTCCGACGCTCCCGCCGGGATCGCGTAAGGCTTCCCGCCGGCTGCATCAACGTCGGCAATGGCCCGCTTCCAGCTGTCACGGATGCCGATGTCGAACCCGGCACTGTCGAGTCGAACTTCAGCGCCCATGATGCGGGAGAGCTGGATGTTTCCGACGCGGTCGCTCAGCGGGTCGGGCCAGTCCACCCAGTTCTCCTGCACGAGCACTGCCTTCATCCCGAGCTTCGCCGCGACAGCAGCAACCTGTCGGGTGTGGTTGGACTGGTATCCACCGATCGAGACGAGCGTGTCTGCACCGTTGGCCAACGCATCCGGAACGAGGTATTCAAGCTTGCGCGTCTTGTTGCCACCGAACGCGAGCCCACTATTCACGTCTTCGCGTTTGGCCCAGATCTGGGCGCCGCCAAGATGTTTCGTGAGCCTCGGCAGCGAGTGGATCGGGCTCGGGCCAAAGGTAAGCGGATAGCGTTCGAAATCGGAGAGAGCCACAGTGGTTCCTGTCGTCGATTGGGCAGTTCGGGGGTGGGTTCCGTGAAGAACTACGATTTGTAATATATTGTATGTTACATGCCGGTTCCCGCAAAGACTCAAATCCACCAACGCACACTGCTGCGCAACGAGGTTTACGGTTCGATCCGCGACGCCATCGTGACGGGAACGCTCGCACCCGGCGAGCGCCTGAAGGATTCAGAGCTTGAAGAGTGGCTCGGCGTAAGCCGCACCCCGATCCGGGAGGCACTTTTGCGGCTGCAGCGGGCAGGACTGGTCACTGCGGTTCCCGGCAGAGCCACCATCGTCGCCCCGTTCGATCCGGCCGCGACCGTGAGCGCGCAACAGGTCGTGGCGTCCCTGCACGAGTTGGCCGCACGACTTTCGGTACAGACGATTACCGATGCGCAACTTTTTGACATGGCGCAAGCCAACAAACGATTTGCCCGGGCCCTCGAAAAAGCAGATGTGGCTTCAGCAATCGAATCGGATGAGGCGTTCCACCAGGTCTTCATCACTGCAAGTGGGAACGACGTGATCGCTGAACTCCTGGACCAAGTCACGCCGGTGCTGCATCGGGTGGAGTGGATGCGATTCGCGAGCCTCGGAGCGCGAGACTCGGTCGCGCACCACAACGAGATCCTTCGACTCGCCCGCCTTCGCGACGTGGAGGGAACTGCCGGCGCATGCCGGGAGAACTGGCTCTCGCTGCGTTACACCCCTAGTGAACAGGCTCAGATGCACGAGTCCGATCACGCCATCACCAAGTTTCACGACCCTTCCGATACTGGACGGCTCAATGCCAACAAATAATCTACCGATCCGCAAATGGTCAAACTGATGGGTCTGGCGAGGTATTTTATGCCACGATGTCGATTCTTCTTGGTCGTCAAACGCCACCTGGCCAGGCTCCACCCTCCGTGGTGCCTCATTGTCAACTGCCCGGGTTATGTCTTGGGTGCCTCATCTTAGAATGCCCGCGTAATTGGTTAGCTCGCCGAGTGTAAGTGCACGCCGTGTTCGGTGGCGGGCAGTGGCTTCTCGGTGGTGGCCAGGAGAGTGAG
>JBDSZO010000180.1:0-1751 GCA_039925105.1 Terrimesophilobacter sp.
GGGAGCACGTTCTCGCCGTCGGCCAACAGAAACAGCGACACCTCCTGGCCGTCCAGAAATTCCTCAACCAGCACGGGACCGATCTGCAGGTGGTGTTCGGCGTGCGCGATGGCCGCAACACGGTCACCCGTGACCAGAACGCCTTTGCCGGCCGCAAGCCCATCCGCCTTCACGACGTACGGCGCGCCCATCGTGTCGAGTGCCAGGATCGCCTCATCCGCGGTGGATACCCGCTGTGCACGGCCGGTCGGAACACCGGCAACCTGCATGATCCGCTTGGCGAACGCCTTGCTGCCCTCAATCTGTGCGGCAGCCTTATCCGGTCCAAATACCGGGATCCTGCGACGGCGAACCGCGTCAGCGACACCAGCAACAAGTGGTGCCTCCGGTCCGATGATCACCAACTCGATCTGGTTGTCCTCGGCAAACTCGGCCACCAGCTTCGCGTTGGTCGGATCGATGCCCAGCGTGTTCGCCTGCGCCGCAATGCCGGCATTGCCGGGCGCGACAGTGATGTCGTGGTCGGCGTCCTCAGCGAGAAGCGCCGTGAGGATCGCATGTTCGCGGGCGCCGGAACCGAGCAGAAGAATTCGCACCCCAACAGGCTACCGGTCGGAAACGATCGGCCGATCCTGTTCTCGCACTCGCGCCCACCGCTTGCTACCGTTGAGTAATGGGTAAGGCGAGGATCGTCGTAATCGTTGGCGAGGCGTCCGTGCGCAAGACGCTGGAGGCCGGAGTCGACGCCGACAAGGTTGCAACGGCGATGGCCGTTCGATTCCTGCTTCAGGTGCTCGAAGACCATGCGCCGGGCACCAGTGTCGAGGTGCGCGTGCCGCCCTACGGAGCGGTGCAATGCATCGAAGGGCCATCCCACACCAGGGGGACCCCGCCGAACGTGGTCGAAATGGATGCGGCGACCTGGCTGGCATTGGCAACCGGCACAGAGCAGTGGTCCGACGCTCTCGCAGCTCACCGGATCTCGGCATCCGGCTCCCGGGCCAGTCTCGAAGCGCAGCTCCCGCTTCGCTGGGAGAACCCGACGGTCTGACAGTATCTGCGCGGACCGAGGAGGTCGCCCCGTTGAGGGACGATGTGCGGGAGAATGGTCGCATGGATGACACCGCAGGCGAGAGCAGTGACGAGCGACGTACCACGGTAACAATCCGCCGTGCACCCAAGTTTTCGGTGTTTCTGGTCGTAGGGGTTCTCGTCGGAATTCTCGCCGCGCTGATTCTCAGCTCGGTGTTTCCGCCCGATCCTGCGGTTGGATTTGCGGCAACCTTCGGGTATCTGGCGTTGTACGCCGTGCCCATCGGCGTGGTGCTCTCAGCCTTGATCGCGATCCTGCTTGACGGCCGCGCAAGCCGTCGTTCTTCGCAGGTCATCGCCGTTAAGCTTGATGTGCAGCAGGACGATGCCGTGCAGGACAAAATCGTGCAGGACGAAATCGCGCACGACGACAGCGCACAAGCAACACGCGAACAGGGCGACGGATAAGGGGCAACGCTTGGCCGGTGGCGACGGGCGGCTCAGTCACGATCTCCTCCCAGGGGAGAAAGGTCCGCAGGATGCCTGCGGAGTCTTCGGGGTGTGGGCGCCCGGCGAAGAAGTCGCCAAGCTGAGCTACTTCGGACTGTACGCGTTGCAGCATCGCGGCCAGGAATCTGCCGGAATTGCCACCAGTGATGGTTCCAAGATTTTGGTCTACAAGGACATGGGCCTGGTCTCCCAGGTTTTCAACGAGGCCG
>JBDSZO010000181.1:0-10122 GCA_039925105.1 Terrimesophilobacter sp.
TCGCGCTGCCGTTTGCGTGACAATCCCATCGGAACCTCCGTGTGGTGGTCGGATACTGTCCACTATCTTGCCACGACGAAGCTGGACATCAATGGTGAGCGTTGAACACGGCCCGACAACGCAAACCTGAGACCTATGCGTTGTGAAAGAATTGGCAAATGCCCTCACACACTCACGTTGCTACCCTCCGCACCAACCTTGGTGACATCAAGGTCAACCTGCTTGCCAACCACGCACCAAAGACGGTTGCCAACTTTGTCGGTCTCGCCACCGGGCAGATCGAGTGGACTGACCCCGCCACCGGCGAAAAGACAAACCGGCCACTCTACGACGGCGTGATCTTCCACCGCATCATCGACGACTTCATGATTCAGGGCGGCGACCCGTTGGGTAAAGGGATCGGCGGTCCCGGCTACCAGTTCGACGACGAGATCCATCCGGAGCTGAACTTCAACGAACCCTACGTGCTGGCCATGGCCAACGCTGGAACCCAGGGCGGTCGCGGAACAAACGGTTCGCAGTTTTTCATCACAACTGTTCCCACGACGTGGCTTCAGGGCAAGCACACCATTTTCGGTGTTGTCGCCGATGAGGACTCCAAAGCGACTGTCAAAAAAATCGAAGCGGTAAAGAAAGACGGCCGCGACGCCCCGATCGAGCCGGTCGTCATCGAGACCGTGTCGATCGAGGAGCTTTAGACCGCCGGTGAGCGACGCTGCAGGCAGTTCAGCGAACTACTGTTACCGGCATCCAGACAGACAGAGCTTTGTGCTCTGTCAGCGCTGCGGTAGAACAATTTGCGGCCAGTGCCAAACACCGGCCGCCGTCGGATTTCACTGCCCTGAATGCATGAAGGAGTCCCGGCTGAGTGCGCCGAAAACGAAACCTCGCGTCCTGACAGCATTACGGTCTTCCAGCAACAATCCCGTCGTTACCTGGTCCATCATCGCGCTGTGCGCCGTGGTTTATGTTCTCCAACTCGTCACGAATGGGGTGGTGACGAACGCACTCTTTTATGCTCCAGTGCTCACCGAGTCACAACCATGGCGAATGGTCACCGCGCTGTTCCTGCATTCGCCGGTCACGTTCCTGCACATTTTATTCAACATGTACGCGCTATTCATCTTTGGGCCGATTCTGGAACGAGGGCTCGGCCGCTGGCGGTTCATTGCCCTTTACCTTCTCAGCGGACTTGGCGGCTCCGTCGCGGTACTGCTTCTTGCTCCCGAATCTGGAGTACTGGGTGCGTCGGGCGCGATCTTCGGTCTTTTTAGCGCATTCTTTGTGATCCAGCGGCGAATGGGCGGCAACACCCTGCAGATGGTCATCGTGATCGGGTTGAACCTGGCGATCGGGTTCATCCTCCCCCAGATATCCTGGCAGGCTCACATTGGTGGACTTGTGGTTGGCGCCGTGGTTGCCCTCCTGTTTCTGCGCACGCGTGCTGTGGCGAAACGAAACGAGCAGCTGATACTTCTTGGGGCGGTGCTTGTCGGCCTAATTGTGCTGACGGTGCTTGGCGTGATAATTCTTCACGCTCGGTTCGGGTTCTAAACCCGAGAACCAAGCTCAGATCGGTTATCCACAGGGTTATCCACAGTGGGGATAATTACACGACTGTAATTGTGTTGATCATCCAATCGGCTTGGGTGATCGGGCTAACAGCTTAGGAGCGCCACCGGGTGGTCATGAGGAAACCGACGAACAGGATGCCGAATCCGACCAGAATATTCCAATCCTTCAGTTCCTGGACGGGGAGCGTTCCCTGGCTGACGTAGAACACAATGATCCAGGCGAGACCGAGCAGCATGAGCCCGAACATGATTGGCTTGAACCAGACCGCGTTCGGGGCATCATCGCCGGACCGGTTCTCTTCGACGCGTTCGGACTTCTGTTTCGTTCTGGCCATGCCGGAATTCTAGCCTGAATGCCGAAGCCCCGACCGCCGCGCAGCGTTTAGAATCGAATTCATGACAGCCGACCCGAAGCCTGCGCAGCGCAATGCGCGCACGAAGCGTCGCCTGCTGAGCGTTGTCGGCATCCTCGGCGAGTTGCTGGTGACAGCGGGCGTTTTGGTCTTCCTCTTTCTTGGCTGGCAGCTCTGGCTCAACGATGTCATTGTTGGTGATCAGGAGAATCACGTTGCGGCTTCCCTGGCGAAATCGTGGGATTCGCCGAATGATTCGACCCGTGACACACCAACCACGCCGGTCAACTATGGCGACCCAAAGGTGGGTGCTGTTCCGGCCAACGCGAAGACATTCGCGGTCATGTACGTTCCCCGGTTTGGGAAAGACTGGGTGCGCGAGGTCGGCGAGGGAATCGGCATCACGGATGTGCTCAATACTCGGCGCATCGGGCACTACCCGACAACCCAGATGCCCGGCGAAGTCGGGAATTTTGCCCTCGCAGCCCACCGGGGTACCTACGGTGCACCGTTCCGCGATATCGATCAGCTGCAAATCGGCGACAAGATTTATGTGAAAACCCCGGACGGCTACTACACCTACGTGTTCAGAAACCTTGAGTACGTCAGTGAGCACGGTGTCGGTGTCCTGGATCCGGTGCCGCAATCTCCAAAAGTTGCCCCGACCACGCGCATCCTGACGTTGATGAGCTGCAATCCGAAATGGTCTGTTGCCGAACGCATTGTCGGGTACGCCCTGTTTGACTCCTGGCAACCGATCACCGCTGGACCGCCCGCCGAGATCGCCACACTCGTGAATGCGCAGGGCTGAGAAATGTATCCAGCACTTTGGCGTGTCCTCCCCGGCCCGGTCTGGGCCCGAATTCTTTTGCTGCTCATCATGGTTGCCGCACTGCTGTTTTGTCTCGTCGAGTGGGTGTTCCCGTGGGTGAACTCGCTGCTTCCGGTGCAGGAAGTGACGGTCGGCGGATGACCCGTGTTCTCGTCATCGACAATTACGACAGTTTTGTCTACACGCTCAATGGTTACCTGCTCGAGCTTGGCGCGGAAACAACGGTGCTGCGCAACGATGCGTTCGACGTCGCGGAGGCAGCGGAACGGCTCGCTGGCTTCGATGCTGTGTTGCTGTCCCCGGGGCCGGGAACGCCCGACCGCGCAGGTGTATCTATTCCGCTCGTGCATGCGGCTGCCGCCAGCTCAGCGCCGCTTTTGGGCGTGTGCCTCGGCCACCAGGCGATCGCCGAGGCGTTCGGTGCGACTGTCACGCACGCCGCCGAACTCATGCACGGGAAGACGTCGCTTGTCAGCCACGACGACAGCGAACTTTTTGTCGACGTTCCGCAACCGTTCACCGCTACGAGGTACCACTCGCTCGCCGTGGTCGATTCAACGGTGCCATCCGCGTTGAGGGTCACCGCGCGTACCGCCGGAGGCGTGATTATGGGCCTTCAGCACGTGACGGCTCCGCTGTACGGGGTGCAGTTCCATCCGGAGTCTGTGCTCACCGAGGGCGGCTACCGGATGTTGGCGAACTGGCTCGCCGTTGCTGGGTTGCCGTCAGCGCGGGAGGCCGCGAACGGGTTGTCGCCGCTGGTCAATCTTTAGGCACTGCTGGGTCTAATTACTTGAGGCACTGAATGTCGTGCGCCTCTGAACAAATGAACCGACGAATCTTTGCGGCTTGATCGTGGGCGTTTAAGTCGACGTGGATACGCTGGGGTGGGACGCTCTCCGCAGGCTGGGCACTTCCCTGGTGGAGAGCGCGGTGCCCCAACCCCCGAACTAACTCACGGAGTTTAGCCCGACCCACTGCAGTAGGTGAGCGTGATGGATGACCTCTGCGGCTGGTCTCCCGGTGCAAGCGACTGACTGGTTACAACGTTGCCGGTACACGAATTGTTGGTAACAACAGCGATACTGAGCCCCAGCGGCTCAAGCTCCTTGTTAGCATCCGTCACCGCTTTGCCGACGACGTCAGGCACAGTGACTAATCCATCAGATACCAGAAGATCGACGGTCGCACCGGCGCGCACAGAGGTGCCGGCCTCCGGGTTGGTCCCCATGACTATCCCGTTTGGCACCGACGGTGAATGATTGGTGTTCGTCTTGCCGTAGACCAGTTTTTGGGCCTCAAGGGACTTGACAGCGTTATCCTCAGACATATTGACGACGGAGGGAACGGACACCATTGGCAACCCGGTCGACACCCACACTTTGACCTGGTAGTCGCGCGCGACCTTTGTTCCAACTGCCGGGTCAACGCGGGTGATCGTACCTTCCGTAACGGTTTCGCTAGGCTCGCCGAAGCGACTCGGAACAAGGCGCTTATCGGTGAGCGCCTGTGCCCCGACCTCGTAGGTTTCGCCGACGACATTGGGGATGGCCACAGAAAGGTCAGCGCCGATTTGCCTCGGCTGCAAATTGAGCACCCAAAACATGACCGCAATCAGAACGACAGCCATGACGGTAATCCCGGCCCAAATCCACGCCACCGGCGGTCGGGACTGGGTGCGAACAACGCGGTCACTCGACGAGTTCGACAACCGCCGCATTGTGGCCTCAGAGCCTGCCCTGGCACTCGGGTTCACCCCGAACAAGGTCGCGTTGAAGTCGTCGTCGGCCGGCTTCCTGGCAGGGAACTCTCCGGCGGCGGCCGCCTCAAGGTCAGTCCGAAACTCTGCTGCGGACTGGAACCGGTCGAACTTGTCTTTCGCCATCGCGTGAAGCACGATGCTGTCCAGCGCAGGAGAAATCTTCGGATTGATGTTGCTCGGGCGCTCCACCGGCTCGCTAATGTGCTGGTAAGCGACGGCGGCAGGTCGTTCACCACGAAACGGGGCTTGACCGGTCAACAATTCGAACAAAACGACACCGGTCGAATACAGGTCGGTGCGGGCATCCACGGTCTCACCGCGCGCCTGTTCAGGTGAAAAGTACTGCGCAGTCCCGAGCACCGCGCTGGTGTCCGCAACGGTTGCCGAATTGTCGGACACCGCCCGGGCTATGCCGAAATCCATCACCTTGACCTGGCCGCTCTGGGTGACCATGATGTTTCCTGGCTTGACGTCCCTGTGCACCAGGAGCGCGCGATGGCTGTATTCCAGCGCGGTCAGTACCTGGCCGATGATGCGCACCGCCTCGCTCGCCTCAAGCGGACCGTCGGCGATGATGTCCTTCAGCAGTCGCCCATCGACATATTCCATGACGATGAACGGCACCTGGGTTTCGATCCCGCTCACGTCGCGAACGGTCTCTTCGCCAGCGTCGAAAACGCGCACAATGGTCGGATGCGCCATCCTCGCGGCCTTCTGGGCTTCCTCGCGGAACAAAACGCGAAACTTCGGGTCAGTGGCAAGTGACGGGCGAAGCAGTTTGACCGCAACTTTGCGGCCGAGCCTGGTGTCAGTGCCGAGATGAACGTCGGCCATGCCGCCCTTGCCGATGAGTGCACCGATCTGGTACCTGCCAGCGAGCAGGCGAGTACCTTCAGCAGTCACGTGTGATTCTCCAGGATGCGTCGTCAGCAGATGCTTGTCAGTGTACCTGCTTGACCTCCCGCATCATTGAACAGTGAGTGCCAGCGCAGGAGCAGCGGGCGAAAGGTTACCATCGCAGACAGCGGTGTAGGAAACCTGAGTGGTTCCGGGTGCCCCCGCGACGGTGACGGTGACCGAGTTTGTGCCCGGCGGGACCGGGTTCGTGCCACTCGGAATGGTGCCGTTCTCGATGGTCACGTTGTATGCGGTGAGTGAGGTGGGGGACGGGCATCCGGTGTAGTTAGGCCAGTTAACCGTGACAGTGGAGCTTGGCGCGTACGGACCTGGCGAAGCAGCAGTCATAGCGGCAGGTTGAGTCGGTTGCGGGACAGGGCCGTAGATTTTCACCGAAATTGTGGTGCCCTTGTCGACGTTCCCCTGCGGGTCCATCGAGTACACCGTGCCGACCTGGCCTTGACTCTGGGCGGGGGTCCCTGGGCTGACGCTGGAGGCCATCCCCAGCTTGTCAAGCGCCGCGCGCACCTCCGGCTCGGTCATCCCGGCGAAGTCGGACAGTTTGATGTTTTCAGACGTGGGTGTCGGACTCGCAGACGGCGATGCGGACGGGGAATTCGAAACGGTCGGTGAGTTCGATACTGGCGGAGTCCGGTCGTTGGGTTGTGCAAAAAGCGCAATGATCGCGCCAATCAGCACCACCAGCAGAATGCCGATGAGGGCAATGAGCGGCCAGGTCCACGGACTGCGACGCTTGGTTTCTGTGTGGCCCTCGAAACCGCTTTGACCCGGACCCGCGACCCCCTGATTGACCGATGTCAGCACCCGGGTCGACTGGGTTTGATCGAAGGCGGCGCCCAAAGCCATATCACCAAGGATCGCCGGCACCGCGGTGGCCGCCGCCGACACGTCGCCACGTCGCAGCGCCTGAGCAGCGCGCGCAAGATGGGCGGCCGATGCTGGGCGATCGGAAGGGTTCTTCGCGATGCAGGAATACACCAGGTTGCGCACAGGTTCCGATACGGTGGCTGGCAGATCCGGCGCCGTGTCATTGATCTGCGCCATGGCGATAGCAACCTGAGACTCGCCACCGAACGGCCGACGCCCGGCAAGTGCTTCGTAAGCAACAATGCCAAGAGAATAAATGTCTGTCGTTGGCGACGCCTGGCGCCCGCTGGCCTGCTCCGGTGACAGGTACTGCACCGTACCCATGACCTGTCCGGTTGCGGTGAGAGGGACCTGATCGGCGATGCGGGCAATACCGAAGTCGGTGATCTTGACTCGGCCATCCGGCGTGATCAACAAGTTTCCAGGCTTGATATCACGGTGAACTAGGCCTGCCGCATGGGCGGCGTGGAGTGCTGAAGCGGTCTGCGCGACAATATCCAGAACCCGATCCGTTGCCAGCACTTTCTCGCGCTCGAGGATGGTGGAGAGTGCCTCACCCGGCACCAACTCCATGACGAGATAGGCGCTGCCCTCCTCTTCGCCGTAATCGAACACGTTGGCAATACCTTCGTGGTTGACCAGCGCAGCGTGACGGGCCTCCGCCCTGAAACGTTCGAGAAAGCCGGGGTCGCCGAGGTACTCGTCTTTGAGGATTTTGATGGCGACAGTTCTGCCAATGACGAGGTCGGTGGCTTGCCACACCTCGCCCATGCCTCCGATGGCGATGCGGTTGGCGAGCTGGTATCTGCCTCCGAACGTGAGGCCGCTTGTGGGTCTCATTTCTTCAGCACCGCCTCCATGACCTTCCTCGCAATCGGTGCCGCAACAGCGTTACCGAAGCTGGTTCCGTTCTCAATGACCACGGCGATGGCGACCTGCGGGTCCTTTTCTGGTGCGAATCCGGTAAACCACAGGGTGTACGGCTGACCTTCACCGTTTTGTGCCGTGCCGGTCTTACCGCCGACATCGACTCCACCTATTCTGGCATTACTTGCTGCACCGTTATTCACGTTGTTGACCATCATGCCGGACAGTGTCTGTGCGGTCTGCGCACTGATCGGAGTGCCGAAAACCTGCGGCTCGAACTGTTGAATGACGGTGAGATCCGGTGCTGCGATGCCCTTGATCAGGTTCGGCTTCATGCTCACTCCGCCGTTCCCGATGGCCGCAGAAATCATTGCCATCTGAAGGGGCGTGACGCGCACGTCTGCCTGTCCGAACGAGGAAAGCATAAGGCCAGGTGCGTCAACAGATTCGGGGAACGAACTTGGGGTCACCCGCATCGGAATGTTCAGGTCGGTGCCGAACCCAAACTGCTTGGTGTATTTGCGCATCGTGTCCTGGCCGATCGCGGCGCCCAATTCGGCGAAGGGGATATTGCAACTTAGCCGCAACGCGTCGGCGATACTGACCGTTTCGCCCGGCCCGCAGGTGCCGCCGCCGGAATTGCTGATCGTCGAATTGCTCAGCGGAAGTTTTAGGCGTGCCGGATTGGGGAAGGTGCTCTCCGGCACGAACTTGCCGCTGTCGATCGCCGCGGAGGCAACGAGTAACTTAAACGTGGAGCCGGGGTGGTACAGGTTGCCAGCGATGGCACGATTGATGAGCGGGTCCGTGGGGTCGCCAAGCAGCTTTTTGTAGTTGGCGATCACGTCTGGGGTCTTGTGAGAGGCAAGCAGGTTCGGATCAAAGGACGGTTTCGATACCATCGCCAGGATGGCGCCCGTCTTCGGATCGATGGCGACGACCGCGCCGGTGTGATCGCCGAGGGCATCCCAGGCTGCCTGTTGCACACGCGAATCAATGGTGAGGGAAACAGCCGCGCCTTTCGGTTTTTGGCCGGTCAGGATGGCGTTCACCTGGGCCAGGAACTGGTCGTTTGCGGTGCCGCTCAGGTAGTCGTTAAGGGCCCCCTCAACGCCGGTATTGCCCTGATTGAGTGTGAAATATCCGGTGATGGCCGCATACAGTGCCGGGTTCTTGTACACACGCTGGAAGTTGTATTGGTCGTCGACCGGCTTGGATTCTGCGATCGGTTGGCCGTCGACCAGAATTGGGCCGCGCTCGGCCGAATAGCTGTCGTACAGTGTGCGAACGTTTCGGCCGTCGGCGCGAAGGTTATCGACCTGGAACACGGAAATGACCGTGCTGGACGTAAGCAGTGCGATGAACATGATCAGGATGACGGCGCTCACCCGCTTAAGTTCGCGCGTCATGGCCCGACCACCACCCCTGGCTGGCTGCGTACACCATCAGAGACGCGGAGCAGCAGTGCCACAATGATCCAGTTGGCAGCCAGAGAGGATCCGCCAGCGGCCAGGAACGGTGTCGTGAGCCCGGTGAGTGGGATCACCCGCGTAACACCACCGACGACGATGAATACCTGAAGTGCAATGACGAAGGAGAGGCCGACACCGAGAAGCCGACCGAAGTCATCCTGCCCTGCGAACCCGACCCGCATTCCGCGGGATACCAGGATCAGATACAGAGCGAGGATGGCGAACAGTCCGGCAAGCCCGAGCTCTTCTCCGAGGCTCGCAATAATGTAGTCGCTTTCCGCGAGCGGAACGAGCTCTGGACGGCCCTGACCGAGGCCGGTGCCCAGGAGTCCGCCGTGGGCCAGGCCGAACAGACCTTGCACCAACTGGTAGCTGCCGCCGATTGAGGAGTACACGTGTGGGTTGAACGCGTCAAGCCAGGCGTGAAAACGGGAGGCGACGTAACTGAATAGCTGGCTGGCGATGATTGCCCCGCCAACGAACATCGCCAGGCCGAGGACAACCCAACTGAGGCGACCGGTCGCCACATAGATCATGACGAGGAACAGGCCGAAGTACAACAGTGAGGTACCGAGGTCGCGCTGGAAGACCAGAACGGCCATGGATGCGGCCCAGATGACCAAGATGGGGCCGAGATCGCGGGCGCGGGGGAACTGCATCCACAGGAATTTGCGTCCGACCAAAGCGAGGCTGTCCCGGCTTTGCACGAGGTAGCCGGCAAAAAAGATCGCGAGAGCAATTTTGGCCAATTCGCCAGGCTGGAATGAGAACAGGCCGAGGTCGATCCACAGGCGCGCGCCGTTGACGGTCTGGCCGACGACGGGCAGCATCGGCAAGAGAAGCAAGACAATTCCTGTGAACATGGCGATGTACCGGTAGCGCTGCAGCACGCGGTGGTTTTTGATGACCAGGATTACGAGAAGTGCTATCGCCATCGCAATTCCGGTCCAGGCGATCTGCCGAACTCCTGCCGCTTCCCAGCCGCCCACTTTTGCCGCAAGGTCAAGGCGGTAAATTTCTGCAATTCCGAGCCCGTTGAGAAGGGTGGCGACCGGCAGGATGAAGGGGTCGGCCTCTGGGGCAACGAAGCGCAAGGCGATGTGCATGGCAATGACGATTGCGGCCAGTCCGCCGCCGAGGATGATGATGTCTTCGCTGATCTTACCGACGGCACCGAGCTGCACCAATGCGATGGAGACGCCGTTGATAATGCACGCGAACAGCAGTAGCACCAGCTCGATGTTGCGCATCTTGGCTGGCACCCGGAGACGAATTTTGAGCGCAGTGGTCAGCGACGCGAGTTCACCGGGTCCGCCTCGTTTGTCGACGACCGCGGTTTCTGTCGGCTCAGACATTGCGCGGCTCAGCCATTGCTCGATTGGGCGAGACGGTCGATGATGGCGCGCGCGTCATCGAGGTCGTTCGCGCTGATGGTGTCCTCGACTGTGCCTCGCGTGTAGGAGTTGAGGCTGTCCAT